>JAAHIC010000899.1 GCA_010671965.1 Leptolyngbya sp. SIO4C5 | reverse complement strand
TTGAAAAGTGTTGGGCCTGGCTGAAAAGCCGGATTCGCAAGCAGTTCGCGTTGTCAGCCAATTTGCGCACGGCGATGGAGGACGTTCTTAGGCAGGCAGCGTCCTAATAAAAGTGGCTACAGCTATATCTATCATCAAAGAATGGGAAAAACTCAAAAACAAAATACCTAACCGTCGCATTTTTATCTGGTCTTTGGATAAAGATCTTCAAGGATATGATTACTGCCCCTAGCGATGTAATCTAAGACTTTAGCGATCGCTCTTTGTTTTATCGCTCAACGAGACTCCATGACCATGACGGATTACACCGCAATCCGACGGTTGGCCCTGGCGTTTGATGTAATAGTGGATGACTTAGTTGAAATCCTAGAAGAATAGTAGAGTCATCATTGCCTGATGTGTTCATGTTCAATGAAAGGCTAAAGCAGCTATGAAAATTGGGATTATCGGCAGTGGCAACATGGGGCGTTCTTTGGGATTGCTGTGGGCTGAGCAAGGGCATGAAGTTTTCTTTGGTTCGCGCACTCAAGAGAAGGGGCAGTCAGTCGCTGCACTAGCCGAACACGGAACTCAGGGAGGTACTAACGACGAAGCAGCTAGCTTCGGCGATGTGCTGCTCTACACGGCGCGCGGGATTAATCCGGCAGAGGTCTTTACCTCCCTTGACATCCTAGACAACAAGATTCTGATCGACTGCAATAACTCTGAAATTCCAGAGGGATTTGCCTATCCTCCGATTGAGCAGTCTCTGGCTGAAAAATTGGCTATGGAAGCGCCCAAGGCAAAAGTGGTTAAAGCTTTCAATACGATGGCTCAAGAAGTATTTGAGCTAGCGCCTGATCCGCTCAGGGACTATGGAGTTTCCGTTTTCGTCTGTGCTGATGATGGTGAAGCTCGTCAAACAGTTATGCAGCTAGCAGAAGAGATTGGCTTTGTTCCGGTTGACTGTGGGGAGCTACGTCACGCTCGCCTGGTAGAGGGGCTAGGGGACTTTATTCGACTCATGCTGATCGGTCAAATGAAAACTCCCTATGCCACAATTTCTGTGAATGTCTTACCTGCGGCTTCGGGGCAAAGGCTAGGCGGACGTCAAACTTCCAACCTGTCCTAGCCATGTCGCACGCTGCAACACTATTTTATGTCTATCCTCATTCGTCGGCCTTACGTTTCTGACGTTCCCTCTCTCACTGATCTTTACAACCATTATATTCGCACCACTGCCATCACCTTTGACGTTGAGCCTTTTACGGTAGAGCAGCGATCGCGGTGGTTTCATCACTACGCCGAAACCGGGCGGCATCAGCTTTTCGTAGCAGAACTGTCAGGTGAAGTGGTTGGTTATGCCAGCAGCAGCCAGCTCCGCACCAAAGCTGCCTATGACACCTCCGTTGAAACCAGCGTCTATCTCGATCCAAAAGCTTATGGTAAGGGGCTTGGCAGTCAGCTCTATCAAACCCTGTTTGAGGCGTTAGCGCAGGAAGACGTACACCGGGCCTATGCCGGAATCACTTTACCCAATACCGCCTCGATCGCGCTGCATAAAAAGTTTGGCTTCATGAGTGTAGGAACTTATCAAGAAGTGGGGCGCAAGTTTGGTCGCTACTGGGATGTCGAGTGGTTTGAAAAGGCGCTTTAGAGAGCTATTTTTAGATCTACGCTCAAGACAATATCCCTGCAGCCTGGCTCAGGAGACTATTACTTTCCTAGGGGAGCGAGGGCTGCGCGAAAGCATCGTTTACGAAGCAGTAAGTTTGTAAATCCTGAGTAGATGGGGTTATGACATCCTCTGCTTATAGACTGAAATATGCAATTCAGCTTGGGTAAAAAGATGTGAAAATTTCCGGAATTTTTAGAATGCTGGCAAATCAAACTGATTTCATCAAGATAGTTTAACTATTTATAGAAGCATCTATCTGGAGTTATAAAAGGCGGCGATCGCGTAGGTTTCTTAAGCTTCAAGAAATATTTTGGGCTGAATGTAGATGCTGACCTGAGCATAAAAACAACGAAATAAAGGCTTTTGAGATGCTTCTATAAATA
>JAAHIC010000898.1 GCA_010671965.1 Leptolyngbya sp. SIO4C5 | reverse complement strand
TGACAGCCCCTGCTTTGCCAGAGGGCTGTCACCTGACCGCGATCGATACAGTCTACCCAGTGATTTACCACTCGGATAAAGGGGGCCAGACGACCATCTTCGTAGGTTTGAGGAAAGGCCAGCCGCTCGGGAATTTCTAGCTCAGTCAGGGGTTCTCCGGCAGGGGCTCCATAGAGCTTGAAGCCGTGAACATAGTCGCTGGAGTTGCTGCTGCCCAGGACAAGGGTACCGCGATCGCCGTAGATTTCTAGCCAGTGCCCTCGCCCCTCGTAGGCCACGGCGCTTAAAGCCATCTGGCAGGGCGTGCCGTCCTGCAGGTCTAGCATGAGGGTGCAGGTGTCATCGGCATCAACGGGTTTGAGCTCGCCGCTGACGGGATCGGGGCGCTGGGTAATGGTGGTGCTGAGGCGAGCGCAGAGCTGTTGCACTGGGCCAAACAGCCAGGCAATATAGTCAAAGGCATGGGAACCAATTGCGCCTAAAGCCCCACCGCCTTTATCTTTCAAGGCGTACCAGTTCCAGGAGCGATCGGGATTGGCGCGGCTGCCCGCCAGCCAGTCAATTTTGATTAAACGCTTGTTGCCGACATAGCCGGCGGCCAGCAATTCGGCTAAACGCTGCCAGGCGGGCACGAAGCGAAACTCAAAATCCATCACGCCGATGAGGTTGCGGGCCTGAGCTAGCTCATTAAGTTCCCGCGCTTCAGCCGCCGAGAGGGTTGTGGGCTTTTCCAGCAGCAGGTGCTTGCCCGCCTCTAGCGCCATTTTTGCCATTGGGTAGTGCAGAAAGGGCGGGGTTGAAACGGCAACGGCCTCGACTTCAGGTAGGGCCAGGGCTGCTTCGACGCTTGGGCAGGCGTGAGGAATATCGTGGGCCTGGGCGATCGCTTTGGCTTTGTCTAAGTCACGGTGATAGACGGCGACAGGACGGGTGCGATGATGGGCCTGCAGTCCGGGAATGTGAATCTTCTGACCAAATCCGGTGCCAATAACGGCAACGCCGAGTGTGGATGTCTCTGTAGCCATGCTTACGCCCCTGGGCTGTTCTCAATTAGGGTACAGTTTGGGCAATGCCTCTGACAACTTAGCCGCATTGCTATTTGCTGGCAGATAGTACAAAATTACTGTGTGCTTTCTGGGCGACTGCAGCGATCGGATTTCAGATATGAATGCTTTAACGCAGTGTTTATCAACAGCCGAAATCAGCCAGCGCATTCTTGACATGGCGGTGACTGGGGTTTACCGGGAGTCGGTGATCGAGGCGTTTTATCCGCTGGCTACGAAGAAGCAGATTCGTCAGGCGATCGCCCAGGCCAAGCAGCTTGGGGTGCGATCAGTGCCGCAGCTGCGGGATGAAACCCTGGGCACCTACTATCAAATTGATGCCAGCAGCTATGCGGCGGCTCAGGCGGTTGTCAAAGCCGAGATTGCGTGGGGGGCAGAAGCGTCTCCGGCAGAGCGGTTGTTATTGGCGACACAGGCGCTGCGAGCGATGCTGGGGGTTTCGGTGACGTTTGCCCTATTGCTGGGCGTTTGCAGCACTCTACTGTGGTTAAACGGTCAACTACTCTGGGGAACGGGGACGCTGCTGGGAAGCCTGAGCGCGGCGGGAATTTGGCTGATTCAGAAGAGGCTGGCAAGGAATCTGATATAAGGTTGGGCTGATGGTTTTCGAGCGAAGTTGAATAGAACGGTAGCCTCACTCGAAGCCAAAGCAGCATAAGCCTACTCGTTGCGCAGTGATTCCAATACTTCAGGTGTGAAAGGATTTTTGCCTTGTTCTAAAGACTCAACCCAGATTCGGCGTTTTCCTGACGCGTGCCCTTGTTCCCACTCGATGAATTTTTTAAAGTCTTCTATCGCTCCTTGAGTATCGCCAGTAAGCGCACGGGCTAGACCACGGCTATCAATAAAATCACCGTAATCGGGAGCCAAAGACACAGCTTTTTCGCAAGCGAACATGACTTTTTCTGCCTGATTGTATAGACTGCCAAACCAGCAAAGAGTATTTCAGCAAATGACTGGAATACTCTTTGCTGGA
>JAAHIC010000897.1 GCA_010671965.1 Leptolyngbya sp. SIO4C5 | reverse complement strand
GGTAACTATCTGATCGCCCATGTGTTTGATCAGCTTGGCTATCCGGTCAGTCCGAGACCAGAAGCATCTCAGCGAGACGTGATTCAGGCCATAGAACTCGGCTCGGCTGCAAAACTGATTGCCTTTTGTCAGGCAATTCAGCAGCATTCTCCAGTTGGAGCCTACATCAGCCCGGTACCGGCTGAGATGCCAGGTTATGAAAGCGAACTGGTGATGGCGGGCGGTACGTTTATTGACGGCAGCACTTCTGAACTCTCTGCTGATGGGCCGCTGCGATCGCCCTATATTGTCTACTGCCAGGGGGGAACCCATTGGACTCATGTGGCGATCGCGCTAGAAGCAGCAGTAGCCGCGATTGAGGCCGTGTGAGATTGGGAAGCGAGGAAGCTTGAGCAAAGGGAACTGGGAATGGGGGGAGAGTTAGAAAATAGCAGCTATTTGCTGACAGCGATCGCTACGTTTTGCCCGCCAAAGCCAAAGCTGAGGCAGAGGAGATTTTGCAGAGACTGGGGGTTGGCTTGGGTGACTAGATTGAGGTTGAAGTCAGCCACCCGCAGGCCCGTGCAGGGGGGCAGAATTTGATCTCTGAGGGCTAACAGGCTAAAAATTAGACCGACGGCTCCTGAAGCCCCGAGGGTATGCCCGGTTGCTCCCTTGGTAGAGCTGACGGCGACGTTTGCCGAAAACAGGCTTTGAATTAAGTTTGCTTCGTTGGCATCGTTAATCCGAGTGCTGGTGCCGTGGGCGTGGATGTAGTCAATATCTGCGGGCTGAAGCTGCGATCGCTTGAGGCAGGCTTGAATCGCTGCCAAACTAGCGCCAGGTTTAGGGTTCGGCGCGGTTAGGTGGTAGGCATCGGCGGTAGCCCCAAATCCCAGCAGCTGACCGTAGATTTTTGCTCGCCGCTGCTGAGCGCTCTGCCGAGATTCCAGGACGACGAGGGCAGCCCCTTCCCCTAGAACCAGTCCTTCTCGCTGACGGTCAAAGGGATAGCAGCCGGTTTTAGCCAGCGCCCCCATTTTGTCAAATCCGGCCAGGGTCAAAGGAGTGATCGGCGTTTCGACCGCACCAGCAATGACGCGATCGCAGCAACCGCTTGTAATCAAACTGGCTCCCTGAATGATGCTCCACAGGCCGGTAGCACAAGCTGACATGGGCGAGAGCACAGACGCTTGAGTTTGAATCTGCCGGGCGA
Organism: Leptolyngbya sp. SIO4C5; assembly: GCA_010671965.1. Classification (GTDB taxonomy): domain Bacteria; phylum Cyanobacteriota; class Cyanobacteriia; order Phormidesmidales; family Phormidesmidaceae; genus Sphaerothrix; species Sphaerothrix gracilis. The sequence continues at coordinate 852 of JAAHIC010000897.1, read as the reverse complement.
CGGTGACGGCTGGCTGCTGAGGTAGTGAGGACAGCCAGCGATCGCCAGCAATCCTGACAGCAGAGGACTGTAACCTCTGCTGGGCGAACTGTTCCCATAGGCTCTGATGGCCACGACTAGAACCGACAACCACGCCGCAGTCAGGCAGCGGCAGATGAAGCTGAGCATCGGCGATCGCAGCGGTAACCGTCTCTGAAAGGATAGGTTCTAAACAGGCAGGGCCAGAGCCAATCAGCGCCATTGGCCGAGGCGGCAGATCTAGAAAAGGCTGCTGCAGCGCGATCGCTCCCTCCCCTGCTAGCAGCCTTTTCCAATTTTTCTCAGCGTCTGCCCCCAAGGCCGTTGTCAGCCCAATACCAGTGACGACGACCTCCACAGCAAAAACAGGCTAGTCAGCCGTTTTCAGATTTTCTAGACCTGCGGTAACTTCAGCCGACTCAATCACATCCCCTTGCTGAATATCGTCTACCACGTCCATCCCTTCGGTCACTTCGCCAAAAACGGCATAGCTCCCGTCGAGAAAGGGCAGGTCTGCCAGCGCGATATAGAACTGAGCTGAGGCAGAGTCGGGAAACTGCGATCGCGCCATTGCTACCGCGCCGCGACTGTGCCGGAGTTCGGGCACTTCAGAAATTCCGGCCTCGGCTAGGGTCTGACTGTAGACAGCCTCATCGGCCCCGGACGGCTTAATTTCTAACGGAATATATCGGGCTTCACCCGTATCTGGATCAACAAAGCTGCCTGTTCCCAACTGCTGAGTCGGGATATTAGGATCTTTGCTCAGCGGATCGCCACCCTGCACGACAAAAGGTTCAGGTTCCCGGACAACCCGGTTTTTCACCGGGTTGTCCA
>JAAHIC010000896.1 GCA_010671965.1 Leptolyngbya sp. SIO4C5 | reverse complement strand
GTTCCAGGTTGGATCTGCTGTCAGGGCCGATCGCAAACTTTCTAGAAAAATGCGGTTATGGTCGGTGGTGCGAGCAGTGCCGCAAACCGCCACTATCCGCTGTACCCGCGCTGGATAAAGCGCTCCCCAGTGATAGGCCTGCTGTGCCCCCATTGACCAGCCGTAGACTAAGGCGAGCTGCTCAATGTCGAATGTCTGCCGCAGCAGTTGCTCTTGCGCGGTGATGTTGTCTAAATGGGTGAAGTAGAAACCTGATTCGGCTGTACCGGGCAAATCCCCGTTGCTGGGCGAACTGGAAAGGCCGTTGCCCAGCATATTTGGAATAATGATGAACCAGCGAGTGGGATCGAGAATGCCGTCAGGCTTAATCAGCCAGTCGATATCTGAATGCTGAGCGCCATAGGAAGTGGGATAGAGGATGACGTTATCGCGATCGCCTGATAGCTCGCCGTAGGTCTGATACACCACTCGCAACTGAGGCAGGACGGCCCCACACTGCAGCGAAAAGTTGTCTGTAGTCCAGCAGCCTGCCTGCTGACTCATGCCGCTTTGCCAAACTGGCTAACAATCTGGCGGTTAACCGCCACATATCCCGGTGCAACCTGAGTAAGCTGATCGGCTAGCTGCGTATGAGCTTGGGGTAGGGCATGGAACGGAATTGAGGCATACAAATGATGCTCAGCATGAAACGGCATATTCCACATCAGCAGCCGCAGGGGCCACAGAGTCAAGGTTGTGCGCGTATTGGTCAGCGGATTGTCGTCGTGACTGCAGCCGGTATGCTCTGCCAGCAAAATGAACCGTAGAATTGGCTGGCCTACGGCCAAAGGCAGCAGCCAGTAGGTGATAAACCAAGGCTGCTGCACTGCGATCGAAAGCGCGATCGCGCTGCCATAAACCGCCAACTGCCAGGCGGTAGAGTGCATGACTTCCCGCCGCGCCGTCGCTGAAATATAGGGACAGCCCTCGAACTGCCCCCGCACGGCTCGCATATGGCTCTGAACTTTGCCGACCCACCAAGGTAGACCGCTGAGCTGCCAGAGATAAGCTTTCCAGCTAGTTGGCGGCGAGTCTTCTAGCTCTGGATCTTGGCCTACAAGCTGGGCGTAGCGATGATGCCACTTGTGATAGCGACGATAGAACGTGCTGTTGTAAAAAGACAGCACTCCAGCCAGCCAGGCCACGCCGTCATTGAGCCGCTGGCTGGCAAAGGCCGTCCGGTGGACGCACTCATGCAGGGCCGCAAACATCGACGCCAAGCTAAAGCCATAGACAATTAAAGCCGGAACTGCAATCCATCCCTGCAGCCAGCCCCAAAGGGCACCGCTGATCAGGATGACTGTCAGATGCTTACCTAGCTGCCACCAGCCCTGCCGGTCTGACCGGACATTCAACGCTGTCAGCGTGGGTGTTGCCAGTCCGGCGCGGGACGTTTCTGGCCCGGATTGAGATGGGGGCAGTGCTGGCGACTGAAGACAGGCAGCAGCGATTTCAGGCTGAGTAGTGTGAGTATACATAGCTATTTGGGGATGCCGTTGCAGCGGATATCAAGCGCATAAAGGTGCCGTGTACTGGTATATCGCTCAGATTTCGCTGCCTGTTGTACCGTAGGCTACGATTTTTGGGTAAAGTTTTTGCCTCGGTTTTGCTGCCTGACAGCGATCGCCCTCTAACACTTATTTAGGGAGCTGAAAAACGTCGGCAAAGATCGATTTTTTACTAGGTCGTCTAGCCGGATCAGGGGAATCGTAGACAACTAGCAGCCCGTCATCATGACCTAGGCAAGAAAACAGGGCTAGTCCTTCCGCGTGATCAGAGCCGATGGTAAATGGCAAGTTAAACAGGACTTTAAGCGCCCCGGAATCTTGATCCCAGAGCGTATCTTTGCTGTGATCCAGCACGTCTTTGAGGCGGAACACCTGCATCGCTCCTTCTAGATCCATCGTTGGCCCCGCCATGATAATTAGATCTCCGTCATGCAGGCACAGTTCGCGGGCAATTTTGACAATCTCGACGTTGACAATGCGGTCTTCCGGGGAGCCGTGATCCTG
>JAAHIC010000895.1 GCA_010671965.1 Leptolyngbya sp. SIO4C5 | reverse complement strand
CTCTGTGGCGCTCAGCTCACCTTAGCTGATGTGCGGCTGTTTACCACTCTCTTTCGCTTTGATATCGTTTACTACGGCCTGTTTAAGTGCAATCGCCGCCGCATTCAGGACTATACCTACCTTGGCCCCTACCTGCGAGATCTCTATCAGCTTCCCGGCGTGGCCGAAACCTGTAATCTAGCAGCGGTTAAGCAAGACTACTACGGCAATCTGTTTCCGCTCAACCCTGGCGGCATCATTCCCGATGGACCAGACATCAGCGATCTCCAAGCTCCTCATGGACGGGAAAAGCTGGGGCAAGCTGCGATCGCCTAAATTCAAATCAGCAGCCTCTTCCTAAATTTGGTTTAAATCATGACAGCCTACACCATCAACCTTGACCCGGTAGTCAACCGGAAAATCGGTTTTACCTCGGTTTGAATTGGCTACGGCTAAGATTTGGTAAGTCTAGCAGTGACAGCAGCTTTAACTAGCCAGCCCCCTAGATCCAGCCGCGTATAGCCGCCTGATAGACAGCCTGATAGCGATTTTTGGCGTTGAGCTTAGTGAGGCTGTTGTTGACGTGAAACTTGACGGTGCTTTCACTGATAAAAAGCTGCTGAGCAATATTGCGATCGCGCAGTCCCTGGGCCAAGAGTGCCATAATTTCCTGCTCTCTATCGGAAAGAGGCGTTAGCGGGTTGGTCGCAGTCCCGACAACACAGGTTTCTCCGGCAATGACCTGTTTGACCAACTGATAGAGTCCTGACGGTTCAATTGACCAGTCAATCACAGCGTCAACCTGACTCGGCACAGGGGCAGCAGCGTGTCGAACCCAAATGACTTTGGCGGCTGTTTGAAGTTGGGCAATTTGATTTGTCAGTAAAATAGCTGACTGGTCAGTCAGGTTGCAGACAGATAAGCCGGCGGTGTGAGCTAAATGCGTCACTACAGATTGCAGCAGCGGCTGCTGGCAGGCAATGCGGACTAATGGCCCTACCTGGCAGTCGGGATAGGGCAGCGTCAGCAAGAAGTGGACAATATCTTGTTCTGTGCCCGGCTGGGTTTGTAAGTTTCCCGCCAAGCGAGAGGCTGCAAAATTGAGTTCGCTGAAATGCGATTGCAGCCAGGTTTCTACCGTCGTCTGAACCGGATCTGAGGCTAGATCAGGCGCTTTGGCGATCGCCTCTAAGGTCACGGTTTCTTCCCCATAGGTGAGACGGCAGTAGCGGCAGCTAAGCTGACTCAGGCGCTCAGCAGCGCGCAGGAATAGGTGGTTTAGGTCAGCGCTGAGCTTTTTTTCTGTCCCGACTAAGGTCAAGCGAGGCGAGATGAAGATAGCAGCTAGCCGATCAGATAGAGTTACCTGATGATTAGAGTCTGGACTTTGCAGAGTCGGCTGCTGGGCCTGGAGGGCAGCGTCTAGGCTAACAGTGGCCGTCATGCATAAAACCTGCAGCACTTCCAAAAATTCGGGGGCCATGCGGTGATGACTGAAGGTTGCCAGAACACCAATGACGCGATCGCCCGCTGCCAGCGGGTATCCGGCGAATCCTTGAATTTTATTGGCGATCGCCCAGTCCCGATCTTTGACCCAGGGTTCGTTGGCTAGCTGATTGCTGAGAAACGGAACCCGGTTCTGAGCAATCTTACCGACTTTATAAGCGCCCATAGGCACCCGCGCAAATGAGCCGTCAATGTGGGTATAGAGGCCCGAAGAGGCCACTAGTCGCAAGCTGCTCTGGCCAGGTTCAATCAGCCAAATCCGGGCAAAGGCGCAGCCAAACTGTTCGACTAAAGCCTCTGTAATGTGGCGGGCTATCGTTTTGGGAGTCAGGCAGCCAGAAATCCGCTGCACGATATCGCTGATCCGCTGCAGATCGAAGAGTAAACGAGTAGAGTCTAAGAGGGTTGGAATTGAGTTAGCCACTCACGCCGCCAACGCTAATGGATCCTTTTACTGGGTAGGAAGAGTTGCGAGATGTTGCATTTTGCGCCCTATCTACTGAGAGACAGTGGTTCTCAATGCCTAACTCAAGTTGAATATAAATAAGCTTTTGACTCTGTATCGACAA
>JAAHIC010000894.1 GCA_010671965.1 Leptolyngbya sp. SIO4C5 | reverse complement strand
CTGTTTGACGTTGTCTGAAGAGTATAGGGGTAGTCCTAAATAAACAATACGTTCCTTCAGAAGCAGAGACGGCAAATCCGGGGGCGGTGTGCGATAAGAAGCATCACCATAATAAGGAGACTGAACAGCTCGAATATCCATAAAGCTGTGAAAGCGGCAGTGTTTGCTAAAGTCCATCCGCAAAGCCTTAAGAATTAGGTCCTAACAGGCTCAAACCCAAAGGCAGAATGGTTTTTACAGTGTAGCGCGTGGTTGAACGTAGCGGTGGTGACGGATAACCCTACTTGGGTTAAAGAGAGATGGGGGAGTGGGTTGAAAATTCTGGTTTGCAGTTTAGGTGATTCAGAGTGGGGGTGTTCGCCGGAGGACTGCCGGAAAATGAATATTTTTGAGTGAAGCAAGAATTATGGATTTATAAGCGATAGCTTTGAATTGGCAAAACTTATTAGCCACGTTTTATTAGATAAGGAGTCTTGGGTTATGCGGGTGGGTTTGCAGTGCAGTTTGAGCGATGCCAATTTGAATATGGCCCAGCCGAGCAATCAGCGACAGCTTTCTATCGCCATTTCGGCGATCGCTGAGCAGCCCGGTCGCAATGCCCCGCTTAACTTGTGCCTAATTTTGGATCACAGCGGTTCGATGCAGGGCAAGGCCCTAAAGACGGTGAAGCAGGCCGCGAACCGGATCGTAGAGGGTCTGTTGCCCCACGATCGCATTTCAATTATCGTCTTTGACCACAAGGCCAAGGTACTGGTAGCAAATCAGCTTGTAGAAGAACCGATCGTGATCAAGAGCCGGATCGATCAGCTTAAGGCCAGCGGCGGCACCTGCATTGACGACGGCCTCAAGTTGGGAATTGAGGAGGCCGCCGTCGGGCGCCAGAACAGCATTTCCCAGGTCTTTTTGCTCACAGATGGAGAGAACGAACACGGCGACAACGAGCGCTGCCTGAAGCTGGCCCAGCTTGCGGCTGACTATAATCTGACCTTGAGTACGCTGGGCTTTGGCGATCGCTGGAATCAGGATATTTTGGAGCAAATTGCCGATGCCGGTAACGGTAGTTTGTCCTACATTCAGGAACCGGAGGCGGCCATAGATGTGTTCAATCGCCTGTTTAGCCGCGTGCAAACCGTTGGCCTAACCAATGCCTATCTGAAACTAGATTTAGCGCCTCAGGCCCGGCTAGCCGAACTCAAGCCGATTGCTCAGGTGGCCCCTGAAACGGTTGAGCTGCCAGTTCCAGACGATGCAGCTCCTTTGAGCATTCGCCTAGGCGATCTGATGGTGGACGCGCCCAGAGTAATTTTGACTAACCTCTATATCAGTCAGTTGCCAATAGGGACGCATCCGATCGCCTCGGTGCAGGTGCAGTATGACGATCCGGCTCAGGGACAGACGGGGCTTACTTCCGAACGGGTGACGGTTGAGGCCAGCGTACAGTCTACCTATCAGCCCGTACCTAACGACCAGGTACAGCAGCACGTACTAGCACTGGCTAAATACCGCCAAACTCAAATTGCTGAAAACAAGCTGAAGCAGGGCGATCGCCAAGGTGCGGCTACCCTGCTGCAAACCGCCGCTAAAACAGCGCTGCAGATGGGCGATCAAAATGCGGCGACGGTGCTGCAGGAAAACGCAACGCGGCTGCAGACTGGCGAAGAACTGTCAGAGCGCGATCGCAAACGCACCCGCATTGTCTCCAAAACAACGCTGCAGTAGCGCATTTATCCCTAAACTGCTTGTGCAGACGAGAGAGCTGGGCCATTAGCAGACCCATTGCTCACGCCGCCACCTTACCGGCAAAACATAACAAGAACTTCATCTTCACTCAGGTAGGCGCTCTCAAAAGGGCTTAATTTCTCAGAGCCATACAACGATTTTGTACGGAACGTGTACTTTCTCGTAATATAGTTCTTTCTTTTTAATTAAGGCAAAATGTGTAGGCCGATACCCAGAGTATGGGAATACACGTTTTAAATAGTTTACGCATTCGTTTAGCATTGTCTTTCGGCTTGATGTCGGAAGCATGATTGCCACAGGAATCTATATATGCAAACCGATCAAAAACTC
>JAAHIC010000893.1 GCA_010671965.1 Leptolyngbya sp. SIO4C5 | reverse complement strand
TATCGCGGTTTGCAGTTTGCTTTATTTAACTCTTGCTGTGGCTTAGATATTGCTAATTCTCTAATTAAGCTGGGGATAAGTTAAATGCTTTTCTGACTGCAGATAGCGCCGAGCTTCCAGCAGTGCTTCATGCACGTCAAGCTGTCGCAGCAGTCCTCGCAGAAACTGCAGTAAAAACGCGGCAGCCACTTGATCATGGACTTGCTCCCGCATCATCACCACCTGACTTAGCCCCAGCTTAATTAGAGAATTAGCAATATCTAAGCCACAGCAAGAGTTAAATAAAGCAAACTGCAAACCGCGATTGCCCGCCTGCTGCACGTAGCCTGTGAGTTCCCGCAGTGACAGAGAAACGCGGGGCGCAATTTGAATTTCACCGCCGACAGCGCTGGCCTCACCGCTGTGGCCGGCAAAAATTAGCCCATCCCAGCCGAGTGGGTCAGCGATCGCCTGAGCTAAACTTTCTCTGAGTTCCCCTGCCGCCTGCTTTGGGTCGCTACTCCAAAATTGCACAGTGGCCAGAGATTGAAGGGACTCTAGCGCGGCGCGATCCTGAGTCAGATTCAGTCCTGTGGCATCGCCTAAAATCACCAAAAAGCGAGGCTTGCCCTGACGAAGCTGTCGGCGGGGAGAGATTGTAGCCTCGACATTGGCAGGAGACCGGGAAAGGCGCAGCCGCGCCGCCCCCCCTGACTCAGCCCCAACTTCCCATGTTTCCCAGGGCAGCCGCGCTAGCTCCATCGACTGGCAGGTTAAAAATAAGTCAACCGTCGCTTCTGTTTTGGATAAAGCGCTGAGTAGGGCGGTTCGCAGTTGAAACAGTTCGCCCTGCTGTAGCCAGCGATGAAATTCTGAGAGCAGCTTTGCTTCAGCTTGGGCGAGCTGGCTATGCCAGTTGACCGGAGCCGTGACTTTGCCAGCGATGCCGGGGCGCCCTCGCAGAGCGTTGTGATAATAGCTGAGATAGGTCTTTTGCCAAGCCTGATAGAGCGCATCTAGCTGCATTGGATAGGGCAGCGTAGCGGTAAGCTGCTGACTTTGGCCCCAAGTGAGGTCGAAGAGGCAGGACGGGCCAATATTGCGAACTGTGAGACGGTAGGGCATGGAACAGAGGGGGCTTGAAAAGGGAGCGAATTCGGTCGTGCCGTTAGCGAAGCGTAACGTGCCCGATTGGTCAGCTGGCTTTACTCCATTTGCAAGCCAAACGGGGGTAAGTGTAGCTGGGGGCCGGCGGGTAGAGCAATAGTAGCCTGGAAGGCTTCGTGCCACTGCCCAATGACCTGAGCATAGAGGTAAAAACTGCTCGCGGGATCTTGCAGAGTTTGCTCCGCCAGCAGCGAGTCTTGGTCGCGGATTTGTAAACAGGTACCTAGGGGCATAGCTTCTTCTGAGGCAGAGCCGAGAAATAGCATGAGTGACCATTCTGGCTGCTGTGGATCTTCATAGATTGTCCACATTAGGGCATAGAGACGTAAGGGAAGTCCGCCGATTTGTACCTCGGTAAAAGCAGCTTTTGCCCGTGAAGGAACAATAGTTTCACTAGTTTGTAGGTCGCTGAGAATGTTTGCAAACTCCTCGGTAGGCGATCGCAGCGGGCGGGTGGGTTCGGGCAGCAGTGTCCAGGCAAACTGTCGGGCAAGATCGTCAAGCTGATTGTCCAGCCAGCAGGCAACATTGAGAAACGGCCGGGCGATCGCCGCAGATAGAGGCATATCAGGTGTGGCTAAGCTGGAGTCAGAGCCAACCTCAGCCGCGCTTGCAGGAGCCAATAGCGTTGTCGGTTCTATATGCCGCAGATAAAGCAGCATCGTCTCTGGGGATATCTGAAACCAGTGACGCGGAATGGCGCAACAGTTATTCTCAGCTTTGTCCAAGGATTGCTTCTGCTGGCGGCTCATGAGCTGATCGGGGCGCAGAGCAGCCGCGATTGCTACCTGACGCAGTTCTTCTTGAACATCGGCTAGGACATAGAGATGAACATCATGGCAGTCTCAGCGATGAAGTCGTGCAGATTCCTGAGCACGCAATTGCCCGCCATGATGTTCATCTCTATGTCCTAGCCGATGTTCAAGAAA
>JAAHIC010000892.1 GCA_010671965.1 Leptolyngbya sp. SIO4C5 | reverse complement strand
ACCTCAAACATGGCAAGACCTCCTGGGCCAACCTTTGACTTCAGGAGTGGGGTATCAAAAGAGTCGCCAAAATTCAACGAAAGATTCAGTTTCTATGAAACGTTTGACCTTGAAGCTTCGAATCCTTAGCATTTAGCGTGAGCAGGGAGACTTTAATTGAAAGAAAGGACATGGACAATGAAGCAGCCATCACCCTCTGGGGCTTGAGCATCACTGACCTCACAGCTCTTCTGATGATGGCGCTCACCTTCATCACCACCATTGCCAACATCCTCCTCTGGATTTCCACCTGCCAAACCGTACAGCTCCTGCTCGGACAAGTCCGCCACCAAGTAGCCAGCAGCTACAGCGAAGCCCAGCACACCCTCGTCGATGCCCACCGCGCTCTCTTCTTTTGCATCCTCAACAACTCAACCCTATTAGAAAGCTTCGCCCGAGCCAACGGCCTTGATACCAAAACCTGGGAGCTGCAGAAAGTCAGTTCATTTCTAGTCAATCAGGTGATGCTTGGCTACCTCAACCTGCAAAACGGCATCATCAGCCCCAGTCACTTTGAAGGATTCAAGCGCGATGCTCAAGATGTGTTTGCTTATGAAACCGTGCGATCTCACTGGCAGCAGGTGAGGCTAGCTCATTCAGAAGAATTTCGGCGGTTTGTTGAAACTGAACTGCTCTGGCGTGAGCCAGCGGCCACCTAAAAGCTCCCGACCTTGGCAAGGCCGGGAGCCAAGAGACTCGAAGGAGAAATTAGATTAGCTGGACTTCAGAAACGCGATCAATTCCGGCGAAATCTCCACGACTTCCTCATACTGAGGAATGCTCAAACCTAGGTACTCTGTTCGATTGAGCTTGCTGCCTTGCACAAACACCCGGCCAGCCTCATCTGTATAGAGCGCCGGACACATGCCGCTATCACACGGACGAACGAGCACCTTCAGACCTCTTGGGGTCGTTGTCATAGGAGCCTCCTGAATTTTAGAAGATTGACTGATATCCGATAGCGCACTCCTAAACCCTTTGGTAGCCAGAGGTCTGCAGGCTAGAGAAATAGAATCGTTGCCCCTGAACTTACCAATTCCACGGAAAAATCCCTTTTACCTGCTCAGTGGAATCTGCCACGGTATCCACTATCTGCTCATGTTTTTGGCGCTTACTGCCCTGAATTTCGGTAGCCTTCAGTCGATGGGTGGCAGCAGTTTCCCCAACGATATAGGCAGACTGAGCATCCTGCGGCAGCGTTGTGCGATCGCCGCGTCTTCCCTTGGTTTCTTGGTATAACTCATTGGTACCACATCCAAAGAGGCTGCGGGTCATCTTCTCAATAGCATAAGCCTGGGTCCGACTGTCCCCACCTTTATCCTGAATAGTTCTAGAGAAATCTTTCCGAATCGTCGTACCGTCAACGCGGGATCGTACCGGCTTCGATTCTTCTAATAGACTCAACTGTGAGCTTTCCGAATTCTCCTCCGGTTGATTCCTTAACCAATCGATAAAACCCATCGGCCTGTCCTCTCTCTTCAGATGTGAAATCGCGGGAAAAAAGCTGCTCTAAACCAAGCTTGATGAGATCAAGCCCATCTGGGAGGGATATGAACTCCTCCAGGATTTGATAGCGGTATTCATAATCCCAGCGGTCAGGGGTGAAGTTGAAGGTATGCAGGATCAGAGAATGAGCGTCGAGCAGGCCGATCTGAGCATTGAGTGCTTTGAAATAGCACAGAGCTTTTTCCCATGTGGCTTTCCGGCGCATATCGCCAAAGCGATGTTTAATCTCAGGCTTAAACGCTTCCGTTTGGCAAACTACCTGCTTAAACCAGCAATAATCTTGCCATTCTTCGAAAACCTTTTCCTTAAGTTCCTTCAGTTTCATCCGCTACGCAAGAGCTGAGCTAAATGGATACCAGGCCGTGCGAGAGAGCATATCGAGGGTTTCGCCTCTATTGTATGCCCCTTCGTTGGCTTACATACACCATAGCACAGGTACAGCACTTTGCACTTAAATACTGCCAGCACATCTTAAACCACTGCTATCCCCCGCAGGGTAATGCGTTTAGCTGTGAAAAGCAGTATTTAAGA
>JAAHIC010000891.1 GCA_010671965.1 Leptolyngbya sp. SIO4C5 | reverse complement strand
ATCTGAGTTGAAGAACTAGGGGTTTGCGGCTGACTGGCCTGAGCGATCGCCTCGGCTGGCAAAGTGCCCGGAAAATTGACTGTTTGCCACGATGCCTCTGACTGTTCCGGCGAGACATTTGGCAGCGCTGCTTCTGCATGGCTGCTGTCAGAAGAGTCCCAGCCTAGGTTCTCTGAGTCGCGGGAAGGCACGTTCGCTTCGCTCATGATTCTGCGCTAGATTTTCAGCAGTTTTTCGTTGTCAGGCTGTGCCAGAAAGACAGATAGCATTAGGCACACTTGAACCATCCCTACTGATTTAACACATAAATTAAAAGAGAGGTATCTTTTCAGGTTAATAAATGTAAGGGCTATGCTCAGGCAAGCATAGCTAGCTTAAAGAATACCGATCACCTGATGCAGCAGCGCCTGATGCAGCAGTGCTCTATCAGTCAGTGAATGCTGCTGGTCATCGGAAAGGGCTGTGCCATTGGCATAATGCTCTATCCAGGCTTTGCTAATTTCATTGGTCTGTTGGGGGAGGGGCGGAAGTTCGCTATTGGAGGTTAGATCCCAAGCGGGTAAATTCAGCGCCTGGGCAATTTGAGCAACTTTGGGATCGTAGCTGAGCGCAAAGCAGCGACAGCCCTCGGCCGCAGCCATCACCAGCGCATGAAACCGCATCCCAATCACCATCTCAACGCCGCGAAATATCCCTTTGAGCTGTCGAGGATCTTCGATGACAAAGACTTGACTAGGCCCTTTGAGCTGAGCCTGCAGGATTTCAGCGATCGCCAAGTCTTTAGCGGGCTGAAACGGCACCAGCAAGATACAGGTTTGGGTGGCCTGCTGAAAATCGCGCAGGGCTAGCCCGATCTGTTCTAAGCGTTCTGCGGTCAGGCCCGGATGGGGACGAAGGGCAACAGCTACTCGCGGAGCAGGCAAATCCCAAAGCCCTGCCACTGGCTGAGAATCTAGCGCCCAGACTGGATCAGGCGCAACCCAGGCCGGAACGCGCCAGTAGTTGAGTAGAGCGGCTGAGGCGCGATCGCGCACGCTGATGCCATCACAGCGTCGTAGGACAAACCGCGCCAGTTGACGACTCAGATTACGCTCTAGCGGCCCAATTCCCTGCGCCCAGGCAACGGTTTTCAGTCCCATAAGCTGAGCGATCGCCATCAGTCCGCCATAGTAAAAGGGGTTTAAAGCACTAGTTGCATCTTGCATCAGGCTACCGCCGCCCCAAATAAATAGCTGCGATCGGAGTAGAGCCGAAAAAACAGCCTGAAAAGATTTACTGGAACAAGCTTCAACTCCATAGCGAGCAGTTGTTTCTGCCGGATTACCCGATAGCACAATAGGCGTTACCTGCTCAGGCAAAAGCTGCAGCAGTGAAGCCAGCAATGCCTCGTCTCCCCCGTTGCCCATGCCATAATAGCCGCATAAAACTGCCCGCATACGTTGCTTTAGCCCTGTTACAGTCTTTTTAATAAAATACTCAACTACTTGGTATAAAAAGAAAAAAGTCTAATGAAGAAAAAAGCGCATCTCGTTAAGAGATACGCCTCTAAGCGGCTAAACAGCCTAAGCCTAATAGCGATAACGAAGCCTAGTAGGCATCTTGCAGTTCGTAGAAGTCAGGCGATACGTAGTCTTTTCGCAGCGGCCAGCCGAGCCAGTCCTCTGGCATCAGCAGTCGCTTAAGATTGGGATGCCCTTCATAGACGATGCCGTACATGTCGTAGCTTTCCCGTTCCTGCCAGTCGGCTGATTTCCAAATCCAGTAGACAGAAGGCAGTTTGGGATTGTCACGGGGCAAAAAGACCTTAAGGCGGACTTCTTCGGGCTGATCGGCATTATCATCTAGCTTGATCAAGTGATAAAAGCTAACCAGTTCTCCGCCAGGCCCGGTGTCATAAGCGCCCTGACACTGTAAGTAGTTGAAGCCATAGGCATAGAGCGCCGTTGAGAACGGAATCAAAAACTCTGGAGCTACTTTGATCATCTCAATGCCGAGATGATCAGGCTCTAGAATCTCATGATCAAAACCCTGCTCGGTCAGCCACTTAGAAACCTTACCGGCTTCAACTACTTACAGTGA
>JAAHIC010000890.1 GCA_010671965.1 Leptolyngbya sp. SIO4C5 | reverse complement strand
ATTGGCCAATATGTCAAAGCTAACTTTTGGGGCCGCTAGCCAGCCTTTATGCCCTATTGATGGCCGCTAACTCAAGAGGAAATTGAAAAGGGATTTGCTGAATAGTGCAATGGATTTTACGCTAAAGCTTTAAGTTGATTTATTTCTGATGTTTCGCAGCCTAAACAAATTCCATTAGGCTATTCTTTAAGCAGACGCTTTAGAGGATGTTTATCAATTAGCCAACACCTTCGGTTTCGATTAACCCATTGCGCAGCGCGATGACGACGGCTTGGGTGCGATCGCGTACTTCCAGCTTCTGTAAAATGGTATGAACATGAACGCGAACAGTGCCTGCTGCAATGTAGAGAGATTCAGCAATTTCAGAATTACTTTTGCCGCTGGCAATCAACGTTAAAATCTCGCGTTCTCGGTGGGTCAGGGGATTCTCTTGAGTTGGGGGTAGCTGGGAGACCTCAGCCGTAGACTGCTGAAACTGAGCGCGAATTTGCTCTGTGGCCTGAGCATCCCACCAGGAGGCTCCCCCTGCAACTGACTGAATAGCCAAGATTAGGGACTCGGCAGCCACTCCTTTTACACAATAGCCGTGGGCTTGAGCTTCAATGAGGCGGTTAATCAGGGTGGGTTGAGAATGGGAGGTTAGCACTAGGATAGGCAAGTGGGGCTGCTGCTGCTTGATTTGCCGACAGGTTTCTACGCCACCGATGCCCGGTAAACCCACGTCTAAGATCACGATGTCAAATTTCTGCTGCTTGACTAAATCGAGGGCGGTTTCCCCGTCTTCGGCTTCAGCCGCGATTTCTAGCATTGGTTCTTGCTGGAGTCGTGTGGCTAACCCCAGCCGAAACAGCTCGTCGTCTTCAACCAACAGAATCTTGAGAGGAAGTGTCATGCCGTGGATTTGCTCATAGTGGGTAAAGATGATGCCGGGACGCAGGCAGGTAGGCGAAACGTAAAGACTGCGCCACTAGGGCAAGACTCTGCCCAGATTTGACCGCCGTGAGCTTCCACAATCTGACGACTCAGGTAGAGTCCTAACCCTGTACCTTTAGCTTGGCGATCGCTCTGTCCCTGGTAGAAGCGAGCAAATAAATGAGGTAGCTCATCAGCGGGAATGCCCTGCCCTTCATCCCTGACTTGCACCTGACAATAGCCATAGTGAGATCCCATTATTACTTGTACAGAACTACCTCGCCTGGAATGATTGACGGCATTTGACAGCAGATTAACTAGTACCCGAGAGAGCTGGAAGGCATCGCCATTGACCCAGTAAGAGCGCCGAAAATCAGAATTTTCATCACTCACCCGCAGATGGATTTGACGCGATGTTGCTAGCGGAACGACATCAGCTACGGCTTCCTCCGCCAGGATAAGCAGATCGACTTGTTGATAGTGCAGCCTCAACCCTTCAGCATCGTTGCGATAAACATCCATCAACGTTTCAACCAGCTGCAGCGTCTTTTGATGACTGCGGGTCATCACGTCAAAAACTCGGCGCTGGGCCAGGGAAACCGGACCAAAGTTTTCACGGCCCAGTGCTTGTAAGGTCTCCAGTGCGCCCAACATAGGGGTTTTGAGATCATGGGTCAAAGTCGAGACAAAGTCTTCTCGCATTTGAGCGAGTTGTTCTTGGGCTTGAAGCTGCAAGCGTTGCCGAGTAATGGCCTGCTCGTACGCTTGCAGGCGATCGCCGAGCCAGCCTGTCACGCTTAGCGCCAGGACGGTAATGACTCGATTGGCGATGGTGTCAGGCGTCACGGTCGCGACTCCCGGAATGAATAGGTTCAGTACAGTGCAAGCGATCGCAACCGTCGTGACCCAAATGGTGGCTCGGCGGCTGAGCTGAGTACTCGCAATTAGGACTGCTCCGACATACAAATAACCAAAAACATAAGGCGGGGGCGTGCTGTACTCCAGCAAAATCACCAGAACAAAAATGATCCCAATTAGCCAGCTGACCACCACCGCCGCGACGGCCACGTTCGTCGAGGCTCGGGCCGAGCCGGGCCAGGTGGTGGTGTTCAACAGCGCGCCGTTGGAGGTTGTCGAGGTCACGTCGGGCACGGTGCTCGAAGTCTCGA
>JAAHIC010000089.1 GCA_010671965.1 Leptolyngbya sp. SIO4C5 | reverse complement strand
CTGCTGGGCCAGCCCACCCAGTAAGCTAAAAATGGCAGCAGCGTCTCTGGGGCTGTCAGCGGATTCAGGTAGGCCCACAGACTATCGAGCGCTTCTACCGCTGGTTCAAAAGCCTGTTCAAAGATTTTCAGCAGGCGACCAATAAAATCTACTTCCCGATAAATCGCCGGTAAGAAGCGGGGATAGAGCGTATGGGGGCGGACAAAGATTTGAAAGGCGGCGCTGCCAATTTGCTGCCGCTGGCCGTTTTCAGGCTGCACTGAATAGACATAAAGCTGACCCTGATAGTTGATCTTGATTTGCTCCTGCGGGCCGAGGGTCAAAGAATCTTCAAAGAAATTTGGCCCAATTTCAAAATAAAGTACCGCGTCCATCTGCTGACCGGCAGGTAGTTCTGCCCCCTCGGTGCCAATCTGGCACCAGTGAGCCGGAAAATCGCCGGTGGTGTATAAGCTGAGATGCAAGGGGCGATCGCTCTGGTTTTTCAGCTGCACCACAATTTCGCTGGGTTCGCCGGGGCACAGCCGCAGTTGAGGCGCGCCGACAACGCTGGTTGTAGCATCCGCCAGCCAGGTAGCCGCCCCCTGCGCCGGATAGGCTTCCGGTGTCTGCATGGGGGTGAGGGTTAACGCTAATAGCTGGCTGGAGCGGGCCTGACTCATAGTGCCTCCCTAACTCACCAGACTGATAGCATGACTCGATCGCAGATAGCGGTTCGACCAAGAACAGATCAGTCCCAGCGGTCCCGGATCAATCATGCCGTCTGCTGCCAGCGTCCGCGTCCAGTTTTGTCCCTGTCGCCGCAGCTCAAACAGCAGCACTGTACCTAAATAGCGCACCCCCGGCGTCTGCTGAAACAGACCGATTACGTCTGAGCGGTAGACCGGCGCGCCAAAGCCCCAGCCTTCGCCCTCCGGGCCGCCTGTCAACGGATTGAGAAAGCGATACAGCTTCACCTGTAAACTGCTTAAAATTTCCTGCTGAGCTTGGGGGCTGTTATAGGCTGGCTCTAACCCCACCTCCGTCTGCACCGCTACCCCCACATATTCCGGGGCCTGCAGCCGAATCTGAACGCCTAGCAGCCGCCGCTCATTGAGATAGGCCATCACTTCCTGCCGCAGCCCATCTCCCAGCGCCAACTGCTGCGGATCGATGCCTTCGCCGCGAGCAATTTGGCGCACATCAGCTTTTGGCACAATTAGCAAATCCACGACGCCTGCCTCACTGCTAACCCCATGGGCTACAGGACAATAGGCCCGCGCTACGCCCCGACTGGCCTGCAACGTCAGGGTTTCAAAGTCTTCTGGCGTCACAGCCCGGTTGCGCGTCCGCAGCAGTTTGGGCACTCGAATCACGGCTTCCTCTAAAGACTCGGCATCAGCGCCGTTGAGGGCGGGGCGGTGGTTGATAACGCTGACCACGTAGGGAATTGCGGTTTTGAGGATGCGGATGGAGTGAGCCTGCACGTTGCCTCGCTGACCGCCCCCGGTGCGATAGGCCGCCATCCGAATCATCGAGCCTCGCGGCGGTACCATGCCGTACTGACGCTCTAAAGTTTCTACGGCAGCCAGTTCAGTTGTGCTAGGGGTATGTCCCTGCATCTGTACCTGCGATCGCAGCTCCATTTGCTGTCTGAGCTGCGAAGACTCTCGCACCACCGGGCCAAACTGAATTTCGCCGGTCAGGGAGTCTAGGGTATAGTGGCGATCCTCCGGGCCAGATTCGGAAAAATCGTTCACTTCTTGCCAAATCTGCGGCAGCCCCATCGGCGGCGTCACCACCAGATGCTCTCCTTCCTGACGCGGCAGGATCGACTCTGACTGCAACTTGAAGGTGGCCCCCGGTGTGCCGCTGCTTTCCCCTAGCAGCTCGTCGCGAATCTGCGTACACTGGCTAGCCGGAATCGTGCCGCCAATAGATCTCGCTGTAATTCCCATCAGCTCTGGCGATCGCTGATAGCCTGCCTGCCCGCCCTGGGGCTGAGTGTAGACGCAGCGCAGCCAGCGGCCCTGATAGGTGGAGAAGTAAGTTGACGGCCACTGCAGCGGCAGGTGCAACGTTACGTTAGCTTCCCGGATACCGCCAATTTCCTGCTGCTGGGCCACATCTTCAAAGCTAAAGCCGCGGGTACCGTCATCTCCCTCCCGCAGCAGCACTGGCTGCCAGGCGCGACCGTCCCAGGCTTCCCAGCGACGCGGCGGATGGTCGGGATTGATGCCCGTCGAGCCGGCGGGTTCTCCCTGTAGCGTCAGCGAAATCACATTGCCATCGAGGGGTTCTTCTGGTTCAAAGACTAAATAGAAGCAGTTACCGACCTGGGGCCGTTCCTCAAACACATACTGCTCCCGCCCGCTCCAGTAGCCGCTGTCATCTTGCGTCCAGAGATTAGCAAAGCGATCGCGCAGCATCTGCGGGCGCGTTTCCAGCGTATCTGAAGTGAGAAAGTGTCGTACTCGCGGCACGCCGATCAGCAGCGGACTATCGGTGCTGAAAATAATCGCTTCTTCTGCCTCGGTGCGCTCAGTGGCAACCTCAGCCCCCGCCGGAATCTGATAGCGATTTTCCAAGGCGGCTGAAAGATAGAGCGTGACTTCGGTTTGAGCTGGCACAGGCGATCGCAGCCGCATTCCCAGCATTTCTAGAAACGTTACATAGTTGCGGCGCGGCACCTGGTTAAACCGCAGCAGCATCTGGTCGGTGAGCCAGGCAAATAGCTCAATTAGGGTAATGCCGGGATCGGAAGGGTTATAGTTAGTCCACTCCGGGCAGTAGCGGGGAATTCGCAGCACGCATTCGTCTACCAGCTCCTTAAACGTGCGATCGTCTAAGTTTGATTTGGGTAGGTTGGGTAAAAAATCAAATTCCACGGCAACTTACCCTCCAAAAACAATAGATTAGGCTTCTCCCGGCGGCAGTAGATAAAACGGGTAAACCAGGCTTCGACTATCATGATGGCCTTTAGGATGATACTCGATGACGATATCGACACGACCGCTCATAGGATCAGGGTCAGTACGCACCGCATCTAGAACTATGCGAGGCTCCCACTTTTTCAAGGCTTCTTCCACGTATAGCCGAATTAGCAATAGCGTCTGCGTATTCAGCGGTGCAAACACCAGCTCAGATAAGCGCGAACCAAAGTCAGGCCGATAGATTCGTTCTCCCATATTGGTGCGTAAGATAATGCCGATAGAATCTTCAATATTGCGATGAGCTGCATTGAGCTGTAAGCCTCCCTGAACGCCTACTTGCATAGGAAAGGAAAAGCCCTGCCCTAGATAGGTGTGTGGTGATGGCGATGACGGCTCAGGCATAATCGTTTCACACAATACATGGTTACTGTAATCAAGCTGCTGCAGGGCTGCCATTGGACAAAGGTCGAGATTCAGTGCTGAGGGGAATCGGCAATTTAGCGCAGGACGCGCAGGCCGAGGTATTGCTTTACTAGAAACAACAGCTTATTGAGCCAAAGGACGCAGCAGTCATGTTCTTGCCCCAGATGGTGGCGGACTCAGAAATTGAAAGCTTCAATCTTTATCAAGGGGGCGTCGTCTATCAGGCCACCGTCTATCAAAACGTTATTTATAAACTAGTTGCCGACTTCGAATTTTTAGATCAGCAAGACGCCTACCTTGCTGCCTGCGATCTCAGCGAGAACGACATGCAGTCTCTCATCATGGCAATTGCAGATACCTACTGTCTCTGGGTAGATATTCGGTCTGAGGCAAAAGCGAGAGCGATCTTACGGCTGTGCTACGCCGACAAAATGAGCCAAGTATCTCCAGAAGTCACGGCTCATTCTGCTTAATTCGGCATTAGGGGACGTTGACGGTAAACTGACCGGGACTCAAAACAGAAATTACGCCAGCCCAGGTGCATAGGCAGGTCGAGGAGTTATTCAGCGCTGGGAAATTGTTGATTGGTACCATTGGCGAACCCGGTATCCAAGGGGCAACTGTCACAGGCACACAGGGCATAGGGGTGAGGACTCCCAAAGCTGCCGTGGTCGCCGCCGCAACCGTTGGGTTAGCTAGAGACGTACACATGCCGAAAGGCAAGATATTGGTCATGGGAATATGATCCATAATAGTTGCGGCGATCGGTACCCCAACCTGAACTGGCGGCCCCTTAGGAATGACCTGCAACACGCTAGGAGCTAGTCCAAAGCTACATTTCAGCGTAGCGCCCTGACAGACTAGGAGTGACATAGCGTTCCTCCTCAATTTAATTTAATTGGCAATCCCTTCACCACTAACGGCCCGGTGGCCTCAACATTGACGTTGATACCTTTTACCGAGGCGCTGGTGGTTCCCTTCATATTGGTGACCATCCCCTGAATCTCAATACCTGATTGACTTAGCTCAATCTTGGAACTGCCCACCTTCAGCGTGATTTTGGTCGGGGCGGTAATTTCAATCGTGCCGGTAGAGGACAGAGTTATCTTCTTACTGGAATCATCCAAAATGACCTGATGACCACCGTTGCTTTTGATTTCGATCTTTTTTTCGCCATCGTTGAAGTAGGCCTTATGACCGCCTGAGGTATCTAGATAGATCCCTGCCTTGCTGCTGCCTTTGTCTTCTTCAACAAACTGAAGCTGATGCCCCGTCCGAGTCGTTAGCGTCCGCAGCCGCACCTTGCCATCCTGAATCGTGTCATCGGCTGCTTCTTTGGGCTTGTCCTTACCGTTCCAAACCCCACCAATTACATAAGGGCGATGAATATCGCCGTTTTCAAAAGCCACTAGCACCTCATCATTGATCTCAGGCAGACAGTCAAAGCCGCGATTGGGGCCGGCTCCGGCTCCCACAACTCGCGCCCAATAGCTAGCATGTTCTTCAGTAAGGGAAGGAAACTTAACTCGAACTCGTCCCCAGCTCTGCGGATCTTTGTTGTCGGTGACAATGCCGACCAGCGGCCCCTGATGGGGAGCGCTGCTACCTGCTGACAGCAGGCTGAAGAGATCGCCGCCGCGCAGCCCACGAATGCTGAACTCGGTTAGATAAGTCCTTTCCTGGTAGGTATGACGCACTTCAGTGACATAATATTCACCGTTGTACTTATTCATGTCTGCCAGCTTGATTGTCTTGCCGGGACAAATAGCTGGATTGCCCTCGGCTTCAGCATCAGCATGAACAAACTCACTGGCTAATTCATTGCAGATTGCCTGGGCCAGCAAGTCCGCCTGCTTAGAAACGCTAACGGGCTGATTGACTAAGACCATTGTGGGCGTAGGCGGCTTACCCTTAAACGAAGTACTGGTTTTGCTGCCCTCCCCATAATCATTTTTGGTTAAGGTCTGCCCCTTGTTCTTAGTTGAGACGATGGGTTGCTTGGCGGAGTAGTCCCACCCCCGGACTTCAACGCCGTTGACCTGCTCTGCACTGGTGACGCGTACTCGAAAGCTATGCAAATCCCGTAGCCATTTAAGCTCTATAGAATCATCAGCTTTTGGCTGGCGAAAGTTGAGCTTGCCTGCCTGCACGAACAGCTCAAACCCATTGCGGTTGGCAAGCTGTCGCATGAACTCCATATTGGTCTGATCGTGCTGAAAGGTGTAGCCGTTAGAGCCATTGACATCTCCATAGCCAAAAGGCCCTTGCGTTTGATCAACGGTGCCTGTCGGAATACCCACTTCGCCAGCAATTTTGTTGACGATATCGGTATCAGTCATGTTCTGAAAAGAGCGGTTGTAGCGGCCTCGGTGAAGGCGATGAGAGACGTCATATCCCCGCACAATGATTGGAGCTTGGGAGCCAGAGGTAAAATGGCTCTCCATGCCGGTGATCTCGCCCTCTAGGACCCAGTCTTCTTCAGCCTCCTCAAACTCTTGCGATTCGGTGGTACTTGAAATGAAACCAATTTTGACTGACTTGCCAATCTCGAATAGTTCTTGATGCTGCCAAGTATCAGTTTCGACCTGTCCTGAAAAGTAGGAGTTATTGATCACCAGGGTAAACATGCCAGGTAGGTGTAGGCTTTGCTCTACCGTGACCTGCAGCAAATCCTCTAACAGTTTTCCGGGAGCAGACTGACCATCAATCTCAAGCTTGATTTCGGAAATATAAGTGACAGGCATCTCAGCTTAATCCCTAAGAACTATTTCAAAAATGTGCTGCGGCTGGCCCCTTGGCGCTGGCCTGAACTGGGACTAGGCGTTCCTTGTCCTAGGCTGGGAGTGGGCGCATCCACCTGTTCCAGCGAAAGATCTACTGTTGCGCGGACAGGGGTACCATCGGGCATGAAAAGAGACAGCTTAAAGCTCAGGTCTTTGACGAAGCAGCGCAGATAGTTCTGGTCGCCCCAGGTAAACAGGTAAATGGGAGGACGCTTGTTTTGTCCCTCGCCCCCTTCGGAAAATTCAACCGCTTTGGTGAATTTACCCAGTACGTCTAGAACGCTGGTTCCTTTTTCGTAAGTATCTAAGATAATGTTGCTAATTTTTAAGGAGTAGGGATTGGGATGTTTGAAGCTAGCCTTGTTTTCTCCCTCTTCGGTGCGGGAGCCTGCCGACTGTTCCAGGCTGATGCTGCGGCTGAAGTCTAGCTGATTGGGATTAAACATAAATTCAATGTCTTCGCCCCCATCAACGGCAATTAGTTTTGCTTTAGAAAGCGTGGTCATAGCTTAAGAGTCTCCTACCCGTTTAGGGCTACTAGAACCGTCCTGAATAGTTACCGCCTCGTCGTTCTCGCTCCAAGGCAATCCGCTGTCTGAGTCGGTAGTAAACAGCCTGAGCTAGCTTTTCGATGTTAGCGGCTGAGGCAACCGTAGCAGACGAGGATTCTGCTGCGGCAGATGGAGAACTCGGCGCAGTGGGCGCTTCGGTAAAAGCCTGGAGGGGTTGAACTGAATCCTCAGCGGCAGAATTTTGAGAAATGGTTGGCACGGATGGGGGAACGCGATCGCGCTCAAAAGGGCGTAAATCCTCGTAAGTCTGCTGAGAGTTAGCCGGTTCAGCTCTGGTCGGTTCCGCAGCCGAAGTCTGACGGCTCATCTGTAATAGTTCAGAAATGCTGCTCCAATCTCCTGGTACCGCAGTCGTCGCGGCTGGCTGACTGGTGAGCGTCTTCTCTGACTTTGGCTGCAGGACAAGGGTAGAACTGTCTGAGGCAGTAGTCGGTTTTGAAAGCAGGGGCTTGTAGACTGAAGGCGGCTGACTGGCAGCAGTTCTCTGGATGGAGGGAGTTGGAGCGACCTGCAAAGCGGAAACGGAGCTGAGATTTAAACTAGACAAGTTTTGCAGGACTTGGGGAAACTGCAACCAGGTTTCGGGTGCAGGGATGTCGGCTGCTGAGTCTGGGGGACTCGTTTGCGACGCTGCAGTCGTGACCGGCAGCGCCGGAATCTCTGATGAGGCATCTGCTTGAGATAAATCGTTGGTCGCAGTTGTGATCTCGGCGGCGGCTCCAGCTGTCTCACTGGTCGCAGCCGCTGGCGCTGGTTCTGCAACAGGCTGCATTGCATCCGTGCTCTCCGTATTTGCGCGCTGAGCCTGCAGGTTAGGCACTGGGGAGGAGGACGTTTTCGGCTCAGCATCTGAGCTAGCAGTTGGTAGGCTAGGCGTAATGGCAGAGGCAACTGTTTCTGACGCAGATTCTGGGCCAGGGGGGTTTGTAGCAGCGCGATTGCCGTGAGCTAGATCACTCGTATCTGCCGTTTCAGGGGGATTGAATTCATCTACGGCAGGGGAACTTTCTGATTCCAGCCTTGCCTGCAGCAAGTTTTCTGTCTGGATAGGAGATGAAACTGACTCAACGCTGGCTTTGTCTCTCTCCGGTGAAACCGGCGGCGCTGGATTGGCTTCAGCCTCTTTGACAGCAGGCGAAGAGTCGGCAGCAGATACTGACGGCGCAGTGTCCGCTTCAGGCCACGGATCTAGCCCCTCGACATTTGCAGGCTGTGGGCTTTCTGGCTCTGGAGTAGCTAAGTCTGCCGGGGTGGGTAAATCAGCCGTGGGAGAGTCGGTGGGCGATCGCTGTAAATTTGTCTTTGCCCCCGTATTCTCAGCCGGGAGCGGCGGGGCGGGGTGACTACTCGCCGGTACGTTTCTAGCAGCCGTTTGGGAATAGGGCTGAGAGCGGGTCAAGCGATCGGCGGCGGCACGCTCTGTTGTGGTGGGCTGGACAATATCAAAGCTGCTAGGGGAGGCAGAAACAGGCGATCGCTGAATTTCAGGGGAGGTTGCTGGGGCTGCATTTTCTACCGAGTCAGTCACTGGTGGGCTAGGCGCAGCCATATCAGACGGCAGAGTCACGGACTGGGGCGGTTCGGGCTTATCCTCTGATTCAGGCGGCACTGAAAGACTTTCGGCAACTGGATCCAAGTCTGTTTCTAAGGTGGGAGCTGAGGCTGAACGCTGCAGATTCGTCGCAGCGGCGGTGTTTGCAGGCAGGGCCGAGTCAAGCGACGGGCTATCTGACTGATTAGCCGTTGCTGTTGCTTCCGAGCTTGAGGAAACAGCCGTATTGGGAGCCACCGTCTGGGAATTGGGCAAGGGGCTGAAATTCGGCGCTGCAGCAGGCGCAAATGTGGCAGAGGAGGAATCTGTAGCTGCGTCTGCGGGCGCTGTCTGTAGATGGGCAGGAGATACACTTTCGCTAGCTGGTGTTTCTGGGATCGGGGCAGGCGCGATCGCTGCCGATGAGGCTTCAGAGATATCTGAAATACTCGTCGCCTCAGTTGCTGAGCCAGATTCAGGCGCTATGGGGTCGAGTGGTAGAGCCTCGGTGGCAGCCTGGATGTCTGGCGGCTGAGTCAGAGAACTCTCTCCGGATTCCGGGGGGTTAGCTTTACTAAAAGCTGACTGAGTCTCCTCTGCAGGCGCTTCAACCGGCTCAGCCGGTACCGATACCTGAGACTGCAGTTGAGCAGTACTATCGGCAGCCGCCTTGCCAATTGCCGGGGGGGAGGACTGCCGGGCAGAGCGAAAGAGTTCCCGGTTCTGCGCCGCTGCAGTTAGGGTATCTTCGCTGCCACTCTGCAGGCTAGCGGGCTGATTGGGCGGGCGGGCGGGGGAGGCAGGAGGGCTGGAGAATAAGCTATTGAGATCTGTAGAGGGCAAATTAGACGCTGCAGCCGCCGTTGCGGGCGGTGAGGTCGCGGGCGGGACTGCAGAAAGATCAGGCGGGCGGGTCGCAGGCGATCGCTGGACGGGATTGCTGCCTGTGCGGCCTGCGTCTGAGGGAGGCGGTTTGGCATTAGACGGCTCTTCTACGGTCGGAACCATTGGGGTAGGAGACGATCCCGGGGAGCTACTTTCTAAGGCTTTAGCTTGAAGCGGGGGGGAGGCCTTTTGCTCACCTACGAGGCCAGTCTCTGGTGGGGAATCAGCAGTTGGGCTGGGGGAAGCGGCTGCCTGAGGGGACGATGGCGCTGATGGGGACGATGACGCAGATGGGGACGATGGCGCTCCAGGTAAATTTCCTGGCTCATCAGGCGGCGGCTGGAGCAAGCTATCCCCCTGTGAAGTAGGCGCTGCTAAAGCGGGCAGTTCGTCAGGAGATTCTACTGCTTGAGGCGATCGCTGGTCTAAAATCTCTGGTTGAGAATCGGCTGACTGGCTGACAGCTTCAGCGGCAGTGGTTGGCTTATTGGTCGGCATTGCAGTCTGTTTAGACTGTGGTGGAGAGATTGGCGGCGCGGCGATTTCCGGGGAGATGTCGGCTTGCCTCGAAACGGGTAAATCAGAGACGGCCGGAGGCTGACTTTCTGCAGATATTGAAGCTGGATCCTCCTGTCGTTGCAGGTTCTCTGACTGATTAACAGGCTTTTCGGCAATTTGTGGGTTCTGAGATACTGCAGGTGATGGAGTAGGTTGTGCTGCAGATTCAGCCGTTCTAGAGGCTGGCAGGGAAGCCGGTGGGCTAGGCTGAGGCGATCGCTGCACTTGCCTACTTGCTGAAACAGCTTCACCGGCTAAAGGCTCCGCCACAGAAGTAGACTCCTCAGAGACGCTGGCTGGTTGAGTTTGCTTGAGCGCAGGACTAGAAGGTACAGGCGATCGCGGCTCTAGCCGCTCGGTTGAACGGCTGTCTATTGAATCACTAGAAGAACTGGCGGCTGTGGGCGCAGAGGCGCTAGGCGCTGTAGGCGATTGATTGGGTAGTGCTGGCGATCGCTGAACGACTTCCGCCCCAGAACTGCGGGAGGCGTCAGTTGGGGGTTCAGGTATAGCGGTCTGAGGGGAGGGCGGCTGTCCCTCTGACGCGGCAGCGGCGGCTGGTAAGCCAAGGCGATGAGAGCTGTCCGTTAAATCAGTTAGAGGCGTAGGGGCGGATACCGCAGCGGCAGGCGCTTCTGGTAGCCAGTCGGGATCGCTACCGGCCAGGGCGCTGAGAGTGTTAAAAATAGCGTTACTTTCTGAGGCAGGCTGAGGCGGGGTTTCCGGTTGGCGCTGAACAGCAGGCGGATTTGAAGCGATCGCCGGCGTAGATGGAGGCAACGGCTGCGGTGAACGAACAGCAGGTTGCAGCGGCTGAAACGGCCAGTCTCGAAAGGCTTGGAGATAGCTGCCAGCGCCCAGCCCCTCAATTTTTCAAGTTGAAGGGCA
>JAAHIC010000889.1 GCA_010671965.1 Leptolyngbya sp. SIO4C5 | reverse complement strand
TGATCCAATCTATAGGCTGCCCTGGCAGCGGGTTAAGCTGCAGGGCAGCCTATAGATTGGATCCTCAGCACCCTAGAACTGGCTGATTTGGCTACGGTGTTGGAGCACTTTGCCACCGAGATAGCGATTGTTCCTGCGGTTGCCCGCCCGCCTTCCCGACGACGACGATTTAGCTACATGGGAATAGCTGCCGCTAGCACAATTGCCGCTGTCGGTGTCGCTGCCCTACTGCACCAGTCGCAGCCTGCCTTCCAAACGGCCCAGACCTCTGGGGACGAAGCGGCTGAGATTATGTCAGAGCCAAATTTAGAAAACCTGGAGTCGGCGGTGCCGGAAACGGCTCAAGCAGGCGATCGCCCACCTATTAGACCACTGCCCGCCGATCCGACCGTCAGCCCTACCGTACCGTCTGCCACAGGTGCTGCTCCGGTACCTGCCCCAAATGATTCCGCTCCTCCTGTCTCGCCAAGACAGGCAAAGCAGCCTCCTAGTTCCCCCTCAGCAACTCCCCCCAGTGCAGCCTCAGACCCGGCAGGGACGAGTCCCTCAATAGCAGCGGATGAGGCGGCTGAAGCACCCGCAGCCAGCGCTCCAGCGGAGCTTTCCCGCAGCCGCCCTAGCCCAGAAGCGATCGCTGCGCCGCCGCAGCTAGGGGAGGTACAGCAGTATCTAGAAACTATTTGGCAGCCGCCCGACAATTTGACCGAGACTTTAGTTTACGACTGGGTGCTAGCCGCTGATGGCACCGTGAGCGAAATTAATCCGGTGGATGAAACTGCCGCTGCTTACCGCGATCGCCTGGTGCCGCAGCGGGATTATCCTGTCTTTTCGCCGCTGAATCAGGAAAGTCTGACTATCCGGGTCACTCTGACGCCTTCAGGCGAGGTAACCACCGCGCTGCTCTAAACCTAAAATCAGGCCACAAAAATAGGAGCGTCACAGCGGCGCTCCTAGCTAAAATAATTCTGCTTTAACCAAAAGGATGGCTAGGCCTTAAGGCGACTGTTTACGCCGCCGGCTTTTCTCCTTCAGCCGTCGCCGCCGCGCGGCTGAAACGGCTTTATCTGCCGGAAAGCCGACAACGGGCATGACCTGATAGCGGCGATCGGCTTCCAACTGCTGCACTTCGGTATAGTCCATCCAGTGGATGCAGTCTACCGGACAGGTATCAATCGCTTCCTGAACTAGCTCGTCTGGATCACCATCTTGGCGAACCACACGGGCACGGCCATAGTCCGGTTCAATATAAAAAGTATTACGAGCAACGTGAGCACAGTTTTTACAGCCAATGCAGGTTAACTCATCGACATAAACGCCCCTTTGCCGCACCGCACCGCCCAGTTCTGGTTCCAAACCAGAGCGTACGGCGCGATCGCGCAAAGGGCCGCCTAGTTCTGGCTCCAGCCCTGTTTGATTGTCCTGAGACTGATTGAACTGATTCACAAGCAAGGCTGCTATGACAACAGCTTGAACGACCTTATGCGCTCCAGCGCTGCAGGACTAAGCGAATAGAACCGTCCGCCTGCTCCTGCTGCTCAGCAACTTGAAACCCTTGCTGATTGGTTTCGGTCAGCACTGTATGGTAGGCGTAGCGCTGGGTTACCTGATTGAGGAAACCATCTACAGACAGGGGTTGCTGCCAATACTGCAGGTCGGCCACCAGTTCGTAGTCGCTGGTTTCAGGATTGCGGCGAAAGCCGATGTCATAGCCGTTGTCCTGCTCAATCACGACTTCTGCCGTCTGCGTTTGACCCTGATAGCCTCGGACGGGTTGAGGACCAGTTTTCCAGGAGGCTCCTACATCAGAGAGGGCTGCCTGTAAAGAAGTCAGGTTACGGATCTTCGTTTTGATTTGGCTAAAGTGAGACATGATGGTTAATACGCAAAAACTAAACAGACTACTTTCTATAGAGAGTGTCGAATTACCACTGGCTGAAAGAAACTTGGGCTTCAGACGCAGCTTCAACAGTTTGCCGCTGGGCCTGAGCGTAATATTCAGAGGTTTGCTGCTGACTGAGCACCTGACCTAACTTTTCCTCGATTGCGGCTGTGCTGAAGTTACAGCCGCAATCGAGGAAAAGA
>JAAHIC010000888.1 GCA_010671965.1 Leptolyngbya sp. SIO4C5 | reverse complement strand
GAGATTTTCCTTCCCACGAAAACGCTAATAAATTTTTTGCAAACGAAGCGAGCAATACATTCAGCAAGATGTTCAGGGATTCTTAGCTCGCCTGGAAGATAAGCAGGAAGAAGATCAGCAAAAAACTCAGGCAGTGGTAGCTCAAAATAGCGAGCTAGCGCTGAAAGAGTTGAACAGCCGCTTAGAAGAACAGGCCCGGTTCTTTGAGCAAGAACGCCGTCGCCTAAAGACGGAGAAACAGCAAGCAGAGCAAAAAGCACAGACCGCTTCTGAAGCACAGGCCGTTCTATCTAATCCCAACGGAGCCACGCCCAGCAGCACCGGCCCTGACGACCTACCAGCCGATTTACCGCCTCTAGGGGCGGCTGCTTTGGTATGGCACGAGGAAATTATCATCCCTGAGCTACCCAAACCCGCTACTAGCCAAAGCGGGCAAAACGGAGCGGCAACGGCGACCAAAGATGTACCTCAGCTCGTCAGCGCTGCAGAAGTCGCCCAGGCGCTGGAATGCCCGCTCTCAGACTGTCAAACTTATTTGCCCGGTATCTTAGAGGCGCTGCAGGAATATGACATTTTAGACAAGAATGTCTTAGTGGGCATGTTGGCAACCGTACGGGTAGAGACGGGCGGCTTCCAGCCGGTTCATGAGTGGGGCGGCGAAAAATACTGGCAGCGCTATGAAGGCCGCAAAGACTTGGGTAACATCAGCCCCGGCGATGGTGTGAAATATCACGGTCGGGGCTACATTCAGCTCACTGGACGGGCCAACTATCGCACCTATGGCAAAAAGCTGGGAGTTGATTTAGAAAATAACCCTGATTTGGCAATGGATCCCCAAGTTTCCGCCAGAGTCTTAGCGTCTTACTTCAAGGATCGGGGCGTGGCAACGGCGGCGCGCGCCGGGGACTGGCGGCGGGTACGGAAGCTGGTCAATGGCGGCTATCACGGCTGGGATGTGTTCTCTCGCTATGTCGATCGCGCAAAAGCAAGGATTGTTTAATGGAAATGGATGAAAAACTAGAGCAGTTAATGAACGAAATTTTGTCGCTCAGAGACCAGATACAGGAGATGCGCAGCATTCAGCAGGCTCAGCAGGAGTCAATTAGCTCGCTGATTGCTCTGTCACAGCAGCAGACCGCTGTCATTGAGCAGCAAAACTCAACCCTGCAGCGCGTAGTGACTAACGGAACCCAGATGCCACTCTAGAATATGCTAAGCGACCTGACCTGGCGAGCACCGCTAGCAGTCTCCCTGGGGGCGATCGCCGGAGCGCTTAGCCGCTATTATCTAACGCTATTTGTGACAGCTCGGCTCGGCGCAGATTTTCCTTACGCCACCTTGATGATTAATCTAACTGGCTGTCTAGGAATGGGACTGGCAGTGACGCTGATTGCCGAACGCTACCCTGACCTGCTGCCGGATCTAAAGCTGCTAGTCACGACGGGCTTTTTGGGAGCCTACACCACGTTTTCAACTTACGGCTTGGAAAGTATTTTTTTGTTCAAAAACTCAACGACGGCGATCGCTAGCCTTTACTGGCTAGGCAGTGCGGGGTTAGGACTGCTCTGTATTCAACTCGGCGCAGCGATCGCTCACTGGCTCAACCGCTAAATACTAACTGAATACCAAAAAGGTGCGCCCCCTTAGGAACGCACCTTCTTTTTGGCTCAGTTCTAGCAGCTCAAGGAGCTACACAAAACTAAATTAGCCGTGAATGGCCGGAGCAGTCATTGCCACCGGGGTCGCTTCACCAGCAGAAGCAAGGTCAAGCGGGAAGTTGTGAGCATTGCGCTCGTGCATGACCTCGAAGCCGAGGTTCGCCCGGTTCAGTACGTCCGCCCAGGTGCCAATCACACGACCTTGGCTGTCAATCACTGACTGGTTGAAGTTGAAACCGTTCAGGTTGAACGCCATCGTGCTGATGCCGAGGGAGGTAAACCAGATACCGATTACAGGCCATGCACCCAAGAAGAAGTTCAGCGCGATGCACGGTTCTTTGGTGACCTCCTCTCTGGTGCGTGAGACCACCGAGACCGAGTCTCAGAACTACGGATACAAGTTTGGCCAGGAAGAAGAGACCTACAAC
>JAAHIC010000887.1 GCA_010671965.1 Leptolyngbya sp. SIO4C5 | reverse complement strand
CGATCGCGATAGCTTAGAAACGTTCTATAAAGAAGACAGCCG
Source organism: Leptolyngbya sp. SIO4C5 (assembly GCA_010671965.1). GTDB lineage: Bacteria > Cyanobacteriota > Cyanobacteriia > Phormidesmidales > Phormidesmidaceae > Sphaerothrix > Sphaerothrix gracilis. The sequence continues at coordinate 2,044 of JAAHIC010000887.1, read as the reverse complement.
CCCTGAGCCTGCAGAGTCGGCGCCAGCCCCTCAATAATGCGACAAACTACGCTCAATCTCGTTGCCATCAGTATTTTTGCCCTAACGATGGCCAGTCTGCTAGGGCCACTGCTGCAGGTTTCCCCTGTCATTCCGGCGGCGGCGACGGTAGGCTTGCTAGGCATTGTCACGCTAGACCAGCTGAGCCTTGGGGGAAGACTGGGCGCTATTGTGATAGATGGCCTAGATCGGACCTCATCAACTTATCGAGAACGCATCTTACATCACGAAGCAGGCCACTTTTTGATAGCGCATCTTTTAGAGATTCCGGTGGTTGATTACACCCTCAGCCCTTGGGAAACCTGGCGCAAAGGGCTGCCGGGGCTAGGGGGCGTTGTTTTTGATACGAGTGCTCTAGAAGAGGCGTTTGCCCAAGGCCAGATTTCGGCCCAGTCGCTCAACCACTTCTGCATGGTGTGGATGGCGGGTATCGCGGCTGAGCAAATTGTCTATGGAGCTGCGGCTGGTGGCGACGACGATCGCCAAAAGCTACGCTTGGTCTGCGTCAATCTGCAAATAGCAGTCAGTCAAGCCGCTATGCGAGAGCGCTGGTCACTGCTACAGGCTAAAACGCTAATTCAGCAGCATCAGGCGGCTTACTCTGCCTTAGTGCAGGCTATGGCCGAGCGAGAGCCAATTGCTGTCTGTCGTCAACTGTTGCGTGAGCAATGCCAGCCGGAAACCGCTACTTAGCCGCTCACCGCCCGGTTACGCCCTGTCGATTTCGCCTTCAACAAGTTTTGATCGGCTCGCTGCAGCAGTGCCATGCCTGAGTCGGTTCCATCCTGGCGCAGGCTGGCAACACCAACGCTGACCGTGATAGGCAGTACTAGCTCTTGTTCTGGGCTGGCTGGTATCACGCTGAAAGGATGCTGGTGAATTAGCTGGCAGAGTCGCTGGGCAATCTGAGCCGCTTCGGCAGCACCAGTATCTGTCAGGGTAATAGCAAACTCCTCACCCCCATAGCGATAGGGCGTATCATCAAAGCGCATATTGTGCTTTAGGCGCTCGGCCAGCAAGCGCAGCACTTGATCGCCGACCAAATGACCGTAGGTATCGTTGACAGACTTGAAGTAGTCGATGTCAATCAGCAGCAGGCTAAAATCAAGCCCTTTATCTTGAGCATTTTTGATCTGGCGAGATAGCTCCCAGTCAAAAGCGCGGCGGTTCCCGATTTGAGTGAGCGCATCTGACAGGGCGATCGCAGAAAGGAAATTGTTTTCCTGCGACAACGTGCGATACAGGCTGGCCTGACGCAGTCCTGCTGCCACATAGGCTCTTAAGAGTTCTTCATAGCTGGGATCAGCGGTCGGTAGGGCTAAATAGGCATTAGCGCCGGCTGCTAAGGCTAAAATCGTCTTGCTGATATCGTCAGCGCCCAGAGATAGGGCTGATGACTGGTGAACCAATAAAATGCAGTAGATCCAGCTTAGCTGTGGCCCTTGTTTAATCTGCTGACAAAGTTCCCAATTTAGCGGTTGGCTGGCCTGTAGCAGGAGCAGGTGAGGCGGCGAATTATAAATGAGCGTTTCGGCCTCACCATAGCTTTGGGCCGTTAGAATTTCTGCCTCCAGTGAGAGAATCTGCTCTGAGGTTTTGCGGCAAAACGGGCGATCGCCCACTAAAAGCAAGGCTCCAGTCATGTGTGGGTAAAAAGGAAGTTTGATATGGGCACACGACAGGCCAGTTCAGGCAGTTTTAGAGATAGTCTAGTGTATGAGTACAGTAGGGTTAGCCCTAAAAATGAGTCTGAAAGCGGGAAAGTTGATGTTCTGACGCGCCCCCGACGTTGGTTTTTTAGGAGAGCTTAGAGCCTCCCCCAAAGCCCCTTTACCTGATTTTGCTATGGCAGCGGCATAATCGAGGTCTCAGCATCTACACTTTAAGAGTGAGCCTCAGCAAATAGACCAGTGCAATTAGCGAACAGCAGGAATGTTGTCACAGCCTGCATGGCGGTAGTCTGTTTGACTTCAAGGTCAGATACACTGGCTCCGGAATCTTAAAG
>JAAHIC010000886.1 GCA_010671965.1 Leptolyngbya sp. SIO4C5 | reverse complement strand
ACCAGTAACTGCGGTAATCTGCACCAGTTCGGGGTAGGAAGCTGGGCGATCGCTTGGCAACGTTACCAGCTCTCGAATAGCTGCCGTCAAGTTTGCATCATCAAATGCGGTGCTGCCTTGCAGTTCAAAATCAGTAAAGCGGATGTTTGCCGCTGTGGGGGGAACTGCATCAGCATCGGCCTCAGACTCTGATGGGAACAGATCCCGCAAGCTGGGCAGATCGTCGGTATCAGATTCAACCGATGGGGCCTCGAACGCCTCTGGACGGGGCGGCGTTATTTCCTGTGGAGGCACGTTGGGTTGTAGCTGAGCCTGACCGGGCAGAGTACCCACCAGCCAGCAAATAAGGGGCACAAATACAGATCTACGGAGGTGACGCGATCGCTGAATGGCAATTTTTTTTACTGGCATGACACGAGGGTATTGGGTATGGAGTCTTGTGTCTGTATAAAAGGTTGCTGGCTAGTGAAGAGCAATGTCAATCACCACGTTGTTTAGCTCATCGAGTCTACATCTAAAATGAAGAGGTAAGCTCAAATTTCAGACCTAAAACGCCCAGAGCTTCTGCAAAGGAACGACTTTCAGGAATTCTCGGCTGACCTTTGCATAGACGGGTAGTGAGCCAGTCTGAATGCGAGCGGTGCCTGTGGTGTTGAGCTGCAGGCCAGAGTCGGCTTGCTCTAAACGGAGCGTGACCCGAATCATTGGCTTCTGCGCGGCTTCGTTGAACTCCGTCCGCGCCGAGACAGTAGCCACTACCGCCGGGTAGCGCTCCCACTGGCCGGACTGGGGCCGAAATTCTGCTGCCATACCTTCTTGCACCAGATTTCGATCTTCTTGGCGCACCCAGACGTCTACCGTCAGTTCGTCAGGATTCATCACCTCCAAAATCGGCTGGCCCGGTTCTAGGAAGCGTCCTCGCAGCGCGTCAATTTCCTGCTGAGTTGTAATGATGGTGCCTGCGATGGTCGTGCGCAGCACTTCATAGTCTGCTAGCTGCGTTTGCTGCCGAACCACCTCTTCTCGTTGCTGGTCAACTAGCTGCTGCTGCGCCTGGTGCTCCTCAACGGCTGATTGTCTAGCCTGGGTCACAGCTTGTAAGGTAGCCTGCCGTTCAGCTAGTGCTCCTTTGGCTTGGGTCAACGCTCCTTGCTTATCCTGATAAAAACTGTCAATTTGAGCTTGCTTAGCAGCAATTTGACCTTGTTTAGAAACAATCTGATTCTGCAATTGGGTACGTTGGACCTGCCAGCCGTCAAATTCTATTTGGGCAATAGCGCCCGCTTCCAACGCTGGTCGAGCCTTTGCCATACGTTGGCTTAAAGTCTCTCTTTCTTCCTGTAATCCGACAATCTCCGCTTCCAGCGCAGAAATTTCTCCCCGCCAGCCCTGCACCGCCGGTGGTGTTCCGCTAGATAGTTCAGCCTGAAGCCGATCAACCTCTTGTTGAGCTGTGGCTACCTGGGCACTGGTTTCGTTAAGTTCTCCCTGGCGTAGGTTTATTTGCTGACGGCGGCTTTCCAATAGCGCTAGACTTTGGGTTGCTTCCTGCCGGGCCTGGGCTAGCTGACCCTCCAAGCTGTCAATTTTCAGCCGCGCAACCACCGCATTGGCCGTCACAGGCTCGTTAGTCGTGACGAATACCTCCTGGATGGTACCGCCCGAAGCAGGCATCGATATTTTTTCAAAAGCATTTTGGGTAGCGGCCACTTCCCCTGGACCGGTGACCCGATGAGGAAGGGGTATGAAGCTCAGACTAGCTAGAGCAATCGCTCCGCCTGCCGCCATCCACCCGCGTCGCCCTGAGCCTTGACGAGGTTTAGTAGAACCAGCACGCTCAGCTTTCTCTTGCTTGGTAGGTTCAGGCACATGAGAGGAGCTAGGTTGAGCAGCAGGTGTCACTGCCCGCAGACGTATAGGAGTTTGAGGGGTTGGTGTAGCCGTCATGACAACAAACGATCGCGCGATCGCTAATAAACATCAACAATCAAAAATGTCAAAGGTATGAAACTTTGCGGTATTCCTAGAACGCTTCAGTCAAATTAGGATTTAGCCGAATCTAAATGAGGCAGCAGATAGTAATAAATCGCCCATAGC
>JAAHIC010000885.1 GCA_010671965.1 Leptolyngbya sp. SIO4C5 | reverse complement strand
CTCTCAATCGGCCCAAGCTGACGATTCAAACCAAGTCTCTCAAGTCAGACGATCCGCAGAGCCGCCAGCAGAGACAATTGTGCCCTGAGACATAGAAGCCAAGTTCTGAATCAGCGGATGATTGATATTCACCATCAGGATGTGCTCTTCGGGAAACTCTGCTGCTGACTGCTGCATCAGTGCCGTCATTTCCTGCAGACGACGCAGAGACTCAGGCAAAAGCACCATTGCCGGGGGTGCCCCCTGCGGATCGTCTGACTTGAGAGACTTGGTTTGAATCGTCAGCTTGGGCCGATTGAGAGACTTTTCAAACAGCTCCTTAATCTGCTCGCCCCGGGTTTTGTTGGTAGTGGGATCGACAATCTCGCTGGCCTGATCGTCTTTGAGCAAAGTCTCATCCATTTCGGCATCGACGCGGGAAAACTTGATGTCGGAATATTCCCGCTCTAGGAAGCTAATGAAATGAGTATCAATGAAAGAGTCCATGTAGAGGACTTCTAAGCCCTGACTCCTGTGCAGCTCAATGTAGGTGGCCTGAGCGACTTCGTCTGTGGCATAGAAAACGCGATTTTCGTGCCGTTCTTGATTGCGCTCTAGGTATTCCTTGAGCGTGGTGTAAAAGTAGCCTTTCTCGTCGGTGGGAGTCTTAGCACCGTCATCACTCACTTCCGCCCAGGCATCTCCTTCACCCGACTGGACTTCCACCTTGGCGGCGGCACCATCGGTTTCGGCTAGCTTCGCCGTTGTGCGGAAAACCAGGATATCCTCGACCTGTTTCTTGAACTTGTCGTCGTTGAGCGAGCCAAACTTGACAAAGGTGCCCAAGTCTTGCCAGCAGCGGATATACTCAGCGCGATCGCTTCTGTATAGCTCTTTCAAGCGATCGCCCACTTTTTTAGCAATGTAGTCCGCAATCCGGCGCACCGTGCGATCGGCCTGCAGGAAGCTGCGGGACACATTCAGCGGAATATCGCTGCTGTCGATGACGCCTCGCAGCGGCAGCAAGAAACGGGGAATGACTTCCTCGCAGTTGTCGCTGACAAAGACCTGATTGCAGAACAGCTTGATCTGACTTTGGGTGACATCAACGTCAGGGCGCAGTTTGGGGAAATAGAGAATGCCGTTGACCACAAAGGGATAGTCAGTGTTGAGATGTACCCAAAGCAGGGGATCTTCCTGGAACGGATAGAGATAGCGGTAAAACTCTAAGTACTCTTCGTCGGTGATGCTGCTGGGGGATTTCTTCCACAGTGCCTCATGCTTGTTAACAGCCTCATCTTCTAGCTTGATGGGCACAGGCATGAAGTCGCAGTACTTTTTGATCAGCTGCTGGATGCGAGCCGCCTCTAAATACTCCTGCTCCTCATCCATCAGCGTCAGCGTCACGGTGGTTCCGTGACTGTCGCGCTCAGATTCGGTCAGCTCAAAACTAGTCGATCCGTCACAAGACCAGTGAACGGCCTGTGCCCCCTCTTTGTAGGAGAGCGTATTGATTTCTACTTTAGAAGCCACCATAAAGGAAGAGTAGAAACCTAAACCAAAGTGACCAATGATTTGCTGGTCGGCGCTGTCCTTGTATTTGCTAACAAACTCTTCAGCGCTAGAAAAGGCGACCTGGTTGATGTATTTTTTCACCTCATCAGCGGTCATGCCGATGCCGTCATCTGAAATGCTCAGAGTTTTAGCATCTTTGTCAATCGTGATTTTGATTTCAGGATTGCCCGTGTCACCGCTGAATTCGCCAGAGCGAGCCACCATTGAAAGCTTTTGAATGGCGTCTACGGCATTAGAAACCAGCTCTCGCAGAAAAATCTCATGGTCGGAATACAGCCATTTTTTAATAATCGGGAAAATATTTTCAGTATGAATACTGATATTTCCCTGCTCTAAAACAGTGGACATTGCGGTTTTTGCCTCTAGCGTTGCGTTCTCTAATCCCCTATTTTGAAAGATCTACGGCTAAGTGCAAGAGGCGATCGCGCGTATTGAGCAGTTCGGTTAACCCCACTAACGGCAAATAGCAGGAGGACGGCCAGCCGCTCTCCCGCTATCTTCAGGTATTTAACCTCACGGCGATCGCTAGGTTAAATACCTGAAG
>JAAHIC010000884.1 GCA_010671965.1 Leptolyngbya sp. SIO4C5 | reverse complement strand
TGAGCTGAAACATGACAGAGCCAGTAGCTCAGATCTAGCGTATAGAGGTAGGTATAAGCTCTATAGTCGTCAGGAACTGCAGGTCAGTAGCCAAGCTCGCGACGTATCTCTTATCATTGCGAAGATTATCGAAAAGTTAATCCTTCAATTTATAGAACTCTGTATAAAATTTATCCGCCCCAGGGAATAGGCGATAGATAGAGCCAAAACTGGCATTTTTAGGCAATGTAGCTCAGGTTTGAACCTGCACCGCTTTGGGTCGAGAAAGCCCTATCCCTGCCGGTCAGGTCTTGTGATTACTGGCTGTTTTCTTTAGCCTGAGTCGCCCGCGAAAGGACAGCCTGCACCAGCTCGATTATCCAGTCGTCACATTCCGCCAAGAAAGCTTCAGACGTAGTTTGACCTTGGAAAAATGCCTTGGCTCGATCAACCAAAACAACGACCTGGTCTATGCCTAAATGCTTTAGCAGAAAAGCAGCCAGCGGCGAATTCTTGATATCAAAGCTGGACTCCTGGGCACGCCCCATCTCCAGCAGATCCCATACCTCTTGCTCAATCGAGTTGCGCGGCTGGTAGGGCTCGCCAGTTGCCAACAGCGACTGCTGCCGCATGACCCGACCGGCAATTTCTGAGAAACTGACCTGACCTAAACGCTCCAAAGGAATCGTAATTTCGGAACGCTGAGAGAGGGCTTCTAGGATAGCGATCGCCAATAGCTTAGTGTTTAAGTAGAGGCGAGCCACGACAAGATTTTTATTGGCCCGTTGCAGCAGCTGACAGTATTCATCCGTACTGGGATCCTCGCGAAACTGGCGAAACACCAGAGGCGCATTGAGATAGTACATAAAGCTCGTCGTTTTCTCCAGGGCGTGACGATACTCCTGTACGGTGTAACTCTCTACATCCCTAAGAGAAGGATTTGATTCGGGCAGTAGATTCCAGGTATTGCTCAGAAAATCAGCCGCCTGCAGATCGGAAAAATTTTCCACATCCCGGTTAGCCACTCGCACCGCTCGCTGAACGGTTGCTACCAGTTCTGCTTCGCTCAGACCCAGTTTGAAGCGAGCATTCACAGTTGAAAGCTTGTGATACAGCACATCACTGGGCTGCAGTCCTGCCGAGGTGGGTGGCCGAAAAGGGATAGTGGCTTCAATGCAGGCAATCACTTTAGCCAGTTGAGCCCAGTTGAGAAACGGCTTGAGCTGCTTGGCTGCCACTAGAGCGCTAAGAAATTCGTTTTGCTCCAGCGCCAAGTGATGCCCAGGCTGAATATCAAAAATAGCCATGACCAGGGCAAAGCAGCGATCGCTGAGATTGGCCGGATTTTCACTAACGACCAGTCGCTCCCGGACAGTTTTAATGAAGGGAGCCAAGATCGCCTCGAACCGAGGGCTGATGCCGCCATCAATTTGAACATAGACAACGTCGTGAAAGAGAGCCGCCAGTACTTCTAGACTATCTCCTGCCTGGGCTACATCGAAACAATGTTCGAGGCTATGAAAGCAGCGACTAGGCTGAGTCATGGCCTCTACAACTAGCTCTGCTAACGCCTGCAGTTCTGCAGCCGAAATACTGACCTTTAGCTGTTGAAAAGCCCACTCCAAATACAGCAGGCAGTATCGCTCGCCCAGCTGTGATGAAGACTGATGGGATCTTTCAGCGGGAATCCACGGTTTAAGAGGCTCAGTTACCTTGACAATGGGAGGTCGTGCCACAGATTCAGCGTCTCCTGAAATCCACGAAGCGGCTTGTATAAAGTCTACTTGCAATACGAGGTGTCATAAGGGCAGTGATAGCTAAAGTCGATTCTTAAACAGCGGTTGATTCCTGCGAACAGTAGTCATGCCCCTGAGCTAAAAGCTGCTTAATCAGCCTATTTTTAAGAATGTACCCGAATTGACCAACAAGATAACAAAATAGTCAGTAATTTTAGCCGCCTAAAGAAAAAGGATTGACCAGCCGTACATTCGCTAAGGTGCTACATTTGGCGTTAACGAATTACATCGATACCTAGATGTAGCGTGATAAATTCGTTAATCTTAGGAACAGCCTGGCTCTGCAAGCCGGTTGGAAGAAAGGCGAAATTACTGACTATTTAGTTAA
>JAAHIC010000883.1 GCA_010671965.1 Leptolyngbya sp. SIO4C5 | reverse complement strand
TCTATGACGAGGCGCTGCAGCCTCAGTTTGATGCGGTAGTGGCTGAGGTGGCTAACTCTTTTCCAGGATAGGCGGCGATCGCGCTGTCACGTCATAGCCTGAACTGTCTTTGCAATAGGCAACGTCGTTCCTCCCTGACTCAGGTTAATCTACGAGAAGGCAAGTCGTGAACTGAGAAAGGAATGCTGCAATTTCAGCCAGTCGGGTTTGGTCAGCGAGTGGTGGAGACGGCCTTGGGCGCAATGGCTTACTATACGCCAACCGCTGCGCCCTGGGTTAATGAAGCTCAGATCGAAGAGGACAGACCGCCGCTGGTTTTTCTACACAGCTTGGGCGGCGGTTCTTCGGCCTATGAGTGGTCACAGGTCTATCCTGCCTTTGCCGCTGACTACCGCGTGATTGCTCCTGATCTAATTGGCTGGGGCCAGTCGGCTCATCCGGTGCATGACTACCGGGCTGAAGACTATTTTGAGGCGATCGCTATTTTGCTCGAAAAAGTGGCGCAGCGGCCTGCTGTGGTCGCGGCCACTTCACTGACGGCCTCAATCGTAGTCCGTTTAGCGATTCAGCGCCCGGAGCTGTTTTCTCAGCTATTTCTGGTATCGCCGTCGGGCTATGAAGACTTTGGCAATGGCTATCAGCAGGGCATCGCGGCGCGGCTGGCTGGGACGCCGGGACTAGACAATTTAATCTATACTCTGGGAGCGGCGAATGAGGGCGCGATCGCCAACTTTATGGCGACCTTTCTCTTTGCCAGCCCTGACCGCATTACTCCAGAAATGATTGCGGCCTATCTCGCTTCGGCTACCCAGCGTCAGGCAGAATACGCAGCTCTCGCCTCACTCAAAGGTGCGCTCTGCTGTGATCTATCTCGCTATATAGGGCAGCTCCAAATTCCAACAATGTTTGTATGGGGCAAGGAATCGCGCTTTAATCGGCCTGAGATCGGTCAGCGGCTAGCTGCCCTGAGCGAGGCTGTTATCAAACCGATAAAGGTGATTCCAGACGCAGGCGTGCTGCCCCATTTAGAACTACCCGCAATCGTGATCAGTTTGCTGAGAAAATTTTTGGCCTCAAGTTCTAGCCCCTGTCCCTAAAAATTCTTCGCCCTGAAACCGATGTTTGATTGAATACAGCCTTTCTCAGAGGCTCAGAGACAGACAAGCTCTGGCGATGAAGTTCTAGAGGGCCGAAATTAAATACTCAGACCCCAGCGCAAAACGCGATAGGGTGACTCAGTACCATTTGGCAGAGACAGCATGGAGCAGAGTAGCTTAATTTTAGGGGTGGGAGGTTTGATTTCCGGCATCCTGGCCGGTTTCTTAGGGATTGGGGGCGGTACAGTGCTGGTGCCGCTGATGGTGGCTCTGGGATTTACGCCGCTGCAGGCGGTTGCTACCAGCAGTCTGTCTATTTTGATTACGTCGCTGACGGGCAGTTTTCAAAACTGGCGCATGGGCTATCTCAGTCCTCGCCGCGTTTTGCTGCTGGGGTTTCCGGCGGTGGTGACAGCTCAGCTCGGCACTTTGGTTGCTAGCGGTGTTCCTCCTTATATCTTGCTGCTGGCGTTTGGCATTTTGCTGCTGGTCAATGTGTACCTAGTTGGGGTGCGCAAGCGAGTTACTGCTCAGAAAAGCCTGCAGGAGGCTCAAGCGGGTGAGGCAGCCCAGATGACTGATCCGGCAGCAGCGGAGACTTTGCCGCTCAATCCGCTGGCGGCCAGACTGATTACGGGGGGCACTGCCGGTTTTCTGGCCGGGCTGTTTGGCATTGGTGGCGGCGTGATTATGGTACCTTTGCAGATTTTGCTGCTGGGAGAAACGATTAAAATGGCTGTCCGCACTAGCCTGGGTGTAATCGTGATTACGGCGGTTTCGGCCTGTGTGGGCCATGCGCTACAGGGGAATGTTCTTTTTGAACCGGGGCTGCTGCTAGGAATTGGTGGCCTCATCGGCGTTCAGATCAGTACTCGCTTTTTACCCCGACTTTCAGACAAGATGGTGAGCTGGCTGTTCCGCACCATGCTGGGAATCTTAGCCGTATACATCTTTTGGCAAGCCTGGCAGAGCTATTCTACTTAAACTGGACTGGCTGACAGCTTGGGTA
>JAAHIC010000882.1 GCA_010671965.1 Leptolyngbya sp. SIO4C5 | reverse complement strand
CAAACCGTGCGCTCTATTTCATCTGCTGCCTGCCCCGTTCATACCAGTGATCGAATAGTTGTTCTAGTGGGAGGTGAGTTCCTCGTAGCTGATCGACTACCTGTTTAGCCCAGTCAAAGTAAGCAAGCTGGCGATCGCGCGACCAGTCCGGCGGTGGTGAGGTGGCCAAGTCTCGAATGTTGGCAATTTTATCGGCCAGTTTGACCAGCTTGCCGCGATCGCTAATAGCGGCGGCGTGATCGATCTGCTGCTGTTTGCGGACGGCCTTGGGCAAAGACTTGTCGTCAGTCACTTCAGCCACGGTCTGCCGGACGAGGGGGCCAAACAGCTGCTCAATTTCGCTCAGTGTTGTCTCTGTGTCTTCAACCGTATCGTGTAGCAAAGCCGCTACAATCACGACTGGATCAAAAACCTGTGCCTGACACCATAGCAGCTGGGCTAAGGCCAGCGGGTGGTTGATGTAGGGCGTTTGCTCGGGATCTTTGCGGCGCTGATCCCGGTGCCTGCGAGCCGCAAACTCAGCGGCCTGCAAAATAGACGAAACTGTCTGAGCCGACAGAGCTGGGGTATCTGGCTGATCGAGCACTGCCTATGGCCCCTGAATATTACGGGATTCACCAGACTTGAAGAGGTCAAAAATTTGCTGACAGCACTGCTTAAGCTGCTGTCCTGTCGCGGCCTCTGGGCAATTGTCGCCGACAAACTCCCACCGCTCAACCGTAGACAAAGCCCACTGCTTGCCCTGATGTCCGAAGCCAGCCACGTCAATGCCAATTACCTGATGACTGGCTTCTACTGGATCTTGGTAAAAGCGAATCTGCACCAGCAGGCTACGGCACTTGAACAAACGGCTCACCCCTGGAAAATGAAATCCTAAATCAATTGAGTCGGGATCGACCCAGGCTTGAGTGTCCTGGTCGGTGGTCCAAGGCTGTAAGTCTGCCCTCAGATCAGGAAAATGGGCCTTAAAGATACGAACTGCCGTGGCAATTTTGCTGGCAAATTCAACACTAGTGGCTTGTTCGGCTGCGTTCACGCGCTATCGTCTCTAGCATTCAACAGTTATGATAAAACAGTCCCCAGAGGCGGGTCGTTAACTAGATAACCTACAGTTTATCTGACTGCTTTGAATACCCGGCGAGAATTATTGCCACACTTGTGCTTGATGATCGGCCTGGCAAGTGGCTAAGATTTCGCGATCGAGATCGCTGAGCTCATCAAGCTGCTGAAACCCTTCAATGCTGAACTGCATCGGTGCCGCTCCATCCGCGCCAGCGATCGCCTCTTCCTGCTGTAGCGCTAGGCTATAGTCGAAGGTTTCCTGGCTGTAGCTATCGACAACGGTAAGCGCTGCCTGATCTGTCTGCAAGGGGCCGTAGAAGCAGTCAAAAGAAGAGTTAGGCATGTAGAAGGCCCCAATGGTCATACCGCTGCGAGCTTCAAAAACCATGTAGGCCGATCCGGGTTGATCTGGCTGGGCAGACTGGCCGTAGAGGTAGACTCCGTCAACGGATAGACGAGAGTCGTCTGCAGTCTCGTTCGCCGATTGAGCGAGGGCACTGTTCTGGATCGTCAGTGTCGGCTCCACTGCTTTGGCCGTCACCGCCTGAGTCGCGACAAAAAGACTTCCTATTAGCGCCGACAGCATCAATGACTTAGCCAAAAAGCCAGATTGCCCTACTCTGACTATCCGGGCAGCGGCTGTTTCTGAGCGGGAGGCGGACTTCTTCAACCAGTTTGAGGCAAACACTTTAATCTTTTTCCTATAGATTGTTTTTCTCTTCTAAATAAGAGCTATACAGACTTATGCATATAGCTTTACTGTAGTTGACTAACTTTCCGGGACAGAGCATAATCATTAATCCCGTAATATCTCTTTGCCTAGGGCCAGCATAAGAACGTCGGACTGCTGCTGAACCGTGTCAAGCTGAGCAGGTCACCGGGCCTAGACATTCTCGATCTTTTAGTAGATACAGCTTACGAAGATTGTATTTCGCACAAGAGAGTCATTCCTCGTCGAGGTCGAGCCCCAGTGCGGTGTTGGTCGGCCGGCGGCGGACCCATTCGGCACTGGTCTGGGCCGTGCCGCAGAAGTCCTCGCGGAGCA
>JAAHIC010000881.1 GCA_010671965.1 Leptolyngbya sp. SIO4C5 | reverse complement strand
CGCAGTGGGCGTGGTTGGCTTAGGATTGAACCTGCGAGCGTATGACTTTGTATCGCAGGAGATTCGAGCGGCGGAGGATCCGGAGTTTGAGACGTTCTACACCAAGAACATCTTGCTGAACGAAGGACTGCGCGCTTGGATGGCGCCGACTGACCAACCGCACGAGAAGTTTGTATTCCCCGAAGAGGTACTGCCACGTGGTAACGCTCTCTAGTAACTCTTACATTGCTGGCCGCGACCAGGAATCAACTGGATTCGCCTGGTGGGCTGGTAATGCACGTTTAATCAATCTGTCTGGTAAACTGCTGGGCGCTCACGTCGCTCATGCTGGCCTCATTGTTTTCTGGGCTGGCGCAATGACCTTATTCGAGGTCGCTCACTTTGTTCCTGAGAAGCCTTTGTATGAGCAAGGGTTCATCCTACTGCCTCACTTAGCCACCCTAGGCTGGGGTGTAGGTGCTGGTGGAGAAGTGATTGATACGTTTCCCTACTTCGTTGTAGGTGTGCTGCACCTAATTTCTTCTGCTGTTTTAGGCTTGGGCGGCATTTATCACGCCGTTCGTGGACCTGAGACGCTAGAAGAGTATTCTTCCTTCTTTGGCTATGACTGGAAGGATAAGAACAAGATGACCACCATCATCGGTATCCACCTAATTCTGTTGGGCTGCGGTGCTTTCTTGCTGGTGATCAAAGCTTGTTTCTTAGGTGGTGTCTATGACAGTTGGGCCCCGGGTGGCGGTGACGTTCGCGTTATTACCAACCCGACGCTCAATCCGGCCACGATCTTTGGCTATCTGCTGACTTCTCCCTTTGGTGGAGAGGGCTGGATCATCGGTGTTGACAACATGGAAGACATCATCGGTGGTCACATTTGGGTTGGCCTGATTTGTATCGCTGGCGGTATTTGGCACATTCTGACCAAGCCCTTTGGCTGGGCCCGTCGCGCCTTTATCTGGTCGGGTGAGGCTTATCTCTCCTACAGCCTAGGTGCCCTTTCTCTTATGGGCTTCATTGCTTCTTGCTACGTTTGGTTCAACAACACTGCTTATCCCAGTGAGTTTTACGGCCCAACCAACGCAGAAGCCTCTCAGGCTCAGGCAATGACCTTCTTGGTGCGCGACCTACGCCTGGGTGCCAACATTGGTGCGGCTCAAGGCCCAACGGGTCTGGGTAAGTACCTGATGCGCTCCCCCACAGGTGAGATCATCTTTGGTGGTGAAACCATGCGTTTTTGGGACTTCCAAGGTCCCTGGCTGGAGCCTCTTCGTGGCCCCAACGGCCTAGACCTAGAAAAGCTGCAGAATGATATTCAGCCCTGGCAGATTCGCCGCGCGGCTGAGTACATGACTCACGCTCCTAACGCATCCATCAACTCTGTGGGCGGTATTATCACTGAGATTAACTCTGTTAACTTTGTGAACCCCCGTCAGTGGTTGTCTACGTCTCACTTCGTCTTGGGCTTCTTCTTCCTGATTGGTCACCTCTGGCATGCCGGCCGCGCCCGCGCTGCTGAGGCTGGCTTTGAGAAGGGACTCGATCGCATCACTGAGCCGGTACTCTCGATGCCTGATCTCGACTAGAGCATTAGGTTCTCACTGAGAGTTTCAGATGAGTTTAGAAAAGGCTTCCGCTGCTAAGCGGGAGCCTTTTTGTTGAAGTATGTCAGCTTCCTAGTAGGATCAAGGTAGCTTTCTTGGAGTTGGAGAATTAAGGCATTAGAACCATGTGGATGTCACGGCTACTCTCAAAAACCACGCGGTTGCTTTTGGTCGGGCTGGCGATCGCGATCGCTTGGACAAGCTGGCTACCCGCAGTCAGGGCTGAGAGCTTTGATCGACAAAATCTACGAATGCAGGACTTTTCCGGTCAGGACTTGCGGGGCAATGACTACACCAGAGCCGATCTGGCTGATGCCAACCTGAGCGGGGCGAATCTGCAAGGGGTGCGCTTATTTGACACCACAATGAGCCGGGCCAACTTAGAGGGGGCCGATTTGCGCTATTCGACCTTAGACGGGGCGCGGTTGACCCGGGCCAACTTAACCAACGCCATTTTAGAAGGGGCTTATACCTTTAATACGGACTTTCGCGCCGCCACGATTGGCATCA
>JAAHIC010000880.1 GCA_010671965.1 Leptolyngbya sp. SIO4C5 | reverse complement strand
AGACCAGCGGCGATCGCTCGCAAACGAATGCTCAAACGCGAATATCACGGGCAATTGCGCCTATTTTGATCGCTTTACCGTCGGGGGGTACTCTGGATGTCACAGCAAGACATTCCGCAAGCAGTATATAGGACATTTGATCTATTTTATTGTGGTTTTTGAGCTGAGTTGTTGATGGGCTTTTCTTAGGGAGTAATCGGCTGATTTCCCTGTTGCCAGAGCTTCTGCCAGTTGAAATTGACGCTTTCCTCCACCCAGGTCGGTTCTCGGTCAAAAGGCCGCCATAGATACCGCAACACACAGAGAGTGAAAAAAAGTGGGGGAAACCTTAAAAACTCGTTCAGTAACATAGACGCTTTCATTAGATTTCCTGCTGTCTATTGGCTTAGCTCATGGGTTGTGAGCACAGATTTGATGCTCGGTAATACATGCCATTGCGTGGCAATCGGACGTAATATCAGGCTTTCCCCCGCTTTTTTCCACTCTCGCATAAGATAGAGAGGAGTAGCGACATTCTATGATGTCCTAATTTAGCCTTCTATTGCAATATCCGACACCAGGGGTCGCCAGTCGCCTGCGAGGATAAAAGCGGCCCAGTAGTAGGGATGGCTGTACTCATCTTTTGCCTCAATCATCTCCAACTGTACAGCTCGCAGGGCCTCGCTGCGGCCCATACCGGCCATCAGGTTCTCGTAGTAACGGGTCATGAGACTTTGGGTGCCTTGGTCACTGACCTGCCACAGGCTGAGCAGTTGGGTTTTAGCTCCAGCTAGGGCAAAGGCGCGGCGCAGGCCATAAACGCCTTCGCCATTAGAAATATCACCGAGGCCCGTGTCGCAGGCGGAAAGGACGACCAGTTGGGTGCCGAAGAGATTGAGCTGGGAGGCTTCCAGGGCAGTGAAGACGCCCCATCTTCGGTGCCACTGCTGCGGGTGTTGAAGCCAGCCAGGGCAAGGCCGGAGCGCAGCAGTGGATTTTCGAGGGGGACGTTGGTGGTTGCAGCGGTAGCAGTGAAGTCGCCGTCGCCAAACTGGGTCGGGGCCGCGACGCGATCGGCATCAGGTAAGAAGAAGCCGTGGGTGGCGATGTGCAGAATGCGTGGCGCTTGAACGACCTTGAGGAGGTTTTCGGTGGCGTTGTCTGCGGTCAGAATTTGGGCGTTAGGCAGCAGGGGGGCCAGGGCTTTGGCTTCGGCGGCGGTGCCGGGGAGGGGAGCGAAATCGGTGAGTTGGCTCAGGTCCCCAGAGCGGCGATTCGTTTCGGTTCCGCTTGACAACTGCTCTTCTGATGGCAGAGTTGCCGCTGTCACCGGCCCCTCGGCTAAATCTGGAAGAGGGACATCAGAGGCTTGTTCATAATTGGGGTTAGCCAGGATGACGGCTGGGTTGCGGCTGGGTTCGACCACGTCGAATTTCAGCAGGTCGCGCCCGGAGCTGAGGTAGCTGATCTGATACTGCTGGACAAGGAAGTCGCCGCTGTTGGTTTGCAATGCCTCGAAGGGGAGACGGTTGAGTTCGCCATCGGGTGAGATGAGCAGGTGGTCGGTGTCTTGAATGTATGGCGCGATGGGGTCGAAGAGGAGGGTCTTGAGAGTGGTGGTGACGTCGGTGACGCGATCGGGATTGATTTCAGTAATGATAGTGGCGGGATTGCCCCGGAAGTTGGCGCGGGGGTCTTGCAGGAGGGTGGTGACGTCCTGAATGGCGGCGTCAATTTCGGCGGCATCGCCCAGGTCAATGGCTTCAATGCGG
Source organism: Leptolyngbya sp. SIO4C5 (assembly GCA_010671965.1). Taxonomy (GTDB): domain Bacteria; phylum Cyanobacteriota; class Cyanobacteriia; order Phormidesmidales; family Phormidesmidaceae; genus Sphaerothrix; species Sphaerothrix gracilis. Next base: position 367 of record JAAHIC010000880.1, on the reverse strand, counting down.
CCATCAGGGAACAGTAGGTAGACGGCGTAGCGAGGAGATTCAAGCTCTTGATTTCTTGAATTCTCTACAGTATTTGCCGAATCTAAAACAATAGAGTCAATGGCAGGAACATATTGAACGTATTCGATGAGAACACTATTTTCAGGCAGTTGATTTTTAACCTCTGCCAATGTTACAGGTTTAGTTTCATCTCGGAATGAAGAACTTTGAATGACTATGGTTGCCTCTAACTGATCAGAACGTATTTCAAGTTCGGCAATTCGGTTTTGATGTTGGAAATCCTGCGTCGTAATCCTGACTCAGAGGCTAATTTGGCATTGGAAGAATTGATACAAATTCAACGCGAGTTATCAAGCCTTACCTTTGA
>JAAHIC010000088.1 GCA_010671965.1 Leptolyngbya sp. SIO4C5 | reverse complement strand
TTTTAAGAACTCTAGCCACTCTTTGGTATAAACATAATCTTTATGAGCTTCATCATAATGATTATGTTTATACCAAAGAGTGGCTAGAGTTCTTAAAGTCTGAAATGGGTACACCAAGACAATATGAGAAAGTGATGCAATCTAGATGATGCTCATAACGAGATAAAGAATGTTAAGAACACTGCATAACAACCCCAATGCACACCGACCGCTGAGAGGTTATCGGTTTAGCGTTCGAGGTTATCTACAACCGCTGACCTTGGTCGTTAGCGCGATCCTCACTTACCGAAATCGCCGCCGATAGCTCCGACGACTCCCAAACCATCCGTCATATCCTGAGCGGCTCCTCCGCTTTAGTCGAGCGCACCATTCACCAGCTTCACCAAACCCGCTACGCCGAAACCTGCCGCTGGACACACCCGATCGAAATTCCCGAAGGTCGTGTCATCATCCCCCCGCTCCGGGTGAGGTAATGGGCCTGCTAGTCCAGCGCGTGCGGCTGGAATAGGGCTTAGTCTCAGTCAGAGCTTACGTAGAAGACAGGATGAGTCTGCCCAGTGAACATTTACCGTAAGCCGCGCTCTAGTCTGCGCAAAGTTTCTGAGCTAAGACTCATCCGCCTCTTCCGGTGCAGACGCATCAGGCGTTGTTCTGGCAGGCGGTTTCCCCGCTGCCAGATCCGAAGCTGAAATGCCCTCAGTCTGAGTACCAAAGCGCCAGAGGGTCGCCGCCGCTTCGGCGCGAGTAGTCGCCTTCTTCGGCAGCAGCAGCGTCGTATAGCCAAAGGCGCGGCGAATATTGGAAAACTCGCCGTTTTGATAGTCCGCCAGCACCGCTTTCAGCGCCAGCGGCTCAACTTTAGCCGCATCCTGAAAGCCCCAGGCTTCCTGCACCGCCTCAATCGAGGCATTGGGCAAAGCCTGCCGCGTATCCAGGGGCACCTTCCACAAAATCAGATCTTCGCGCGTCAGGGGGGCATCGGGGCGAAAATTGACGGCAGTAGAGTTGCCTGTGAGGGCGCTGGGAATCAGTCCGGCTTCCGCCAGTCCTTGAATCGCGGCAAAGTCTGGATCGGCAGTAGGCACGTCCTGAAACGCGGGCTGGGCGCTAGCAACGCCCTGGCGAATTTTTTTGCTGGCCTGATCGCTATAAAACTGATTGTTGGCGTTGAACAGCCAGCGGGCATAGTTGCGGCGGGTAATAGCCTGATTCGGCTGAAACTGATCGGTGGCCTCGCCTGATTCGCTGGGAGCGGCATCAATCAGTCCTACCTGAGCCAGATCTTCTACATAAGACTGTAATTCTGCCGGGGCCTGATCTAAATCGCTAAAGCTTTGACGGCTACGAACGGGCGATCGCGCCGCTGTTTCCTCAGGAGCCGTAGCCGTCTCCGGCGGCATTGGGCCAATGAAGTCAGGCTCGCCCGGCTGCGGTGCCTCCGCCATTGGTTCCTCTGCAGCAGTCGATTCTGAGTCGCTGGGGTCCGCCTCGGTATTAGGCGTACTGGCCTCCGCACCAAACGGGGGATTTTGGCTGAGCTGCGGATCGGCCTCTAGCGATCGCTCAAACAGTTGACTCAGCGGCCCGCCCGCACAGCCAGTTGCCACCAGCAGAATAAAAATTGGCCCAGCTAAACGAGTCTTAAACCTAAATAACCACGCCCACATTATTCGTATCCAAACAGGGAAGATACGTTTACGCTAGCGCAGTTGATGTCATTACAACAGCTTAAGATCGGCGGACAGCACCGAGGTTTCAGCTAGGATAAGAATCCCCACGGGGGTCCCAGTTATCGCTTCATACTTCGTGACCGTCGCTTATGCAACTTGCTTTTTGCCAACCACCACCGCCGCTAACGCCAGGCGATCGCCTCTGCGTTGTTGCCCCCAGTGGAGCGCTGCGGGAACTAGAAAAATTTCAGCAGGGAGTCGATGTTTGGCGATCGCGGGGCTACGAACTTGAGCTGATTCCTGGCTATGACGCTCAGTGGGGCTATCTGGCAGGCAGTGATGGCGATCGCCGCCAGCAGCTCTACAAAGCGCTGCAAGATCCCGACTGCAAAGGCATTCTCTGCGCCAGAGGCGGCTATGGCGGCACCCGGCTGCTAGAAGACTGGCAGTGGCCGGACGTTAATAAGTGGCTGGTGGGTTTTTCTGATGTCACTAGCCTGCTATGGAGCCTGAGTCAGCGTGGCATTGCGGGCATACATGGGCCACTGCTGACTACGCTGGCAGATGAACCTGACGGGTCAGTGCAGCGCCTGTTTAATTGGATAGAAGGTCGCGGCATCGGGCCACTGCACGGTAACGGCTGGGGCGGCGGCAGCGCCGAGGGCAAGCTGATGCCTGCCAATCTGACGGTGGCCACGTGTCTGCTAGGGACATCAGTCGAACCAGCTTTAGACAACGTGATTTTGGCTTTTGAAGACGTGTCGGAAGCGCCCTACCGCATCGATCGGATGTTGACTCACTGGCGCATGATGGGCCGGCTTCAATCGGTCCGGGGAATTGCCTTGGGGCGTTTTAGCCAGTGCGAAGCCAAAAAGCTGCCCAGCTTTAACGTGACTGAGGTGCTGCGCGATCGCCTGGGCGATTTGGGCCTTCCGATCGTGTCGGACTTACCCTTTGGGCATGACGGGGTTAATGCGGCGCTACCGGTGGGCGTTCCGGCCAGAATCGACGGCGATCAAGGCGTCTTGACAATTTTGCCTGCCGCATAGAGAGCCTGCTGCTGAATCGCTACAGCCCTACAGCACCCGCCCGCAATAAGCGCCTACAATCAAAAACGTACTCCTTCGCCAGCAGCGCCTGTGGTTCCCTTACGTGATGAGAATCCGATTCGCAGCACGCCGTATATTACCTACGGCCTCATCGGTCTAAATATTGCTATTTTTCTGTTTGAAATTGGCCTATCGCCCCAGGCACTAGAGCTATTTTTCGATCGCTGGGCGGTCGTTCCAGCTCAGCTTAGCACCAGCTTTCAGGGGGCTGGTCCCAACCCGCTACAGGAATGGTTCACCCTGATTTCGTCTCAGTTTTTGCACGGGGGCTTTTTGCACTTAGGCGGCAATATGCTCTACCTGTGGGTATTTGGCAACAATATTGAAGACCGTTTGGGCAAGGTCAAATTCATTATTTTCTACCTAGGCTGCGGTATTTTAGCCGCTCTGAGCCAGTGGATCTTTGAACCCGGCTCTACCGTGCCTACGGTGGGCGCTAGCGGCGCGATCGCCGGGGTGATGGGCGCTTACATCCTCAAATTTCCCCAGGCCCGTATCCTCACCCTGATTCCGTTTTTCTTTTTCATCACCACGATTCGCATTCCCGCCCTGTTCTTCCTGGGCTTTTGGTTTGTGCAGCAGGCCCTCTACGGCATTGCCAGCTTGGGGGCAACGGCTGATATGGGTACGGGCGGCGTGGCCTACTGGGCCCATGCGGGCGGCTTCATCTTTGGCATTGTCCTCGGCCCTTTGCTAGGTCTCTTCTCAGAACCAGCCGCTCCTCCCTCCCCGCCATACAGATAGATCTAGACAGCAGCGCCCAACAACTTACTAATCAAGGGCATTAGCAATGCCTATCCTTCAGCGCAAATGAAAGATTGAAATAAAAGTCAACTTTTTGTAATATTGTTTTACATTGTTACGTTTTCCATAAAAACAATGTGAGTTTGGGCAGCGGCAATGTCTACAGGTTTTTGCCATGTCTGACCCAGCGTTTTCTAAATTAATAATTTTACTGAGGGATTTTTATGCCATTTACGATTGATTCGGCTCGCGGCATCTTTCCGAGTACTCTAACGGCTGATGCCGTACCCGCAACGGTTGCCAGGTTCAACCAGCTCAGCGCCGAAGATCAGCTAGCTCTGATTTGGTTCGCTTATCTAGAAATGGGCAACACAATTACCGTGGCGGCTCCTGGAGCAGCGAATATGCAGTTTGCGGAGAGAACCTTAGAAGAAATTCAGAAGATGTCTCCGCAAGAGCAGTCCCAGACCATGTGCGATCTGGCCAATCACGCAGATACGCCGATCTGCCGGACTTATGCCACTTGGACACCCAACCTGAAGCTGGGCTTCTGGTACCAGCTTGGTCAGTGGATGGATCAGGGAAGCGTCGCCCCCATTCCTGAAGGGTATCAGCTTTCTGCCAATGCTTCAGCCGTCTTGCAGGCCATCAAGAACTTAGATTCTGGTCAGCAAATTACGGTTCTGCGCAATGCCGTAGTGGATATGGGCTTCGATACCAGCAAACTGGGCAGCTACAAGCGCGTAGCTGAGCCTGTGGTACCCCCCACATCAATTGCCCAGCGGACTCAGGTTTCGATTGAAGGCGTAAGCAACTCCACGGTGCTGAGCTATATGAACAACTTGAATGCCAATGACTTTGATGCCCTGATTGAACTGTTTGCGGCTGATGGAGCACTGCAGCCACCTTTTCAGCGGCCAATTGTAGGCAAGGAAGCCATTCTGCGATTTTTCCGGGAAGAGTGCCAAAATCTGAAGCTGATGCCTGAGCGCGGCGTTTCAGAGCAAGCAGAGGCCGACTACACCCAAATCAAGGTCACCGGAAAAGTGCAGACGCCCTGGTTCGGGGCCAACGTCGGCATGAACATGGCCTGGCGCTTCTTGCTGAACTCTGAAAACAAGATTTTCTTTGTGGCAATTGACCTGCTGGCGTCTCCGAAGGAATTGCTGAATCTCGCCCGATAAGCCTGATCAGCCAATTTCTGTAGGCCGAAAAGTTACCCCTTAACTGAAAGCGCTCTGGAGACTCAGAGCGCTTTCAGCGTCAGAAAATGAGACATTTTGTTAAGATATGTAAGGCAAAAATTTCGAGAATATCAGATTTGAATAATGCAGGTGAGTAATACTGAGTGGTCGCTGGCTGAAAAGGAAATTGCTCAAGCGGCCCTAAAAAACGCCTATGACCGAGAGGTCCAGGCTTTAATCTCAACAGTTCGAGCAAGGGCGGGCAATATTACAGCGCTGGAAGATATTTGGCAGCTTCATGACCTTTTAAGCACTAAAAGGTACGAGATTGACGGCAAGTACGACGATAGAGAATCCTCTCTCGTTTTTGTATTTTCCCAACTGGTTAAAGAAGGCTGGCTACAGGTCAATGAGCTGGCGGGTCTAGACGAAGCCAAGCTAGCCAAGGTGAAGGCTTTGACCCGAATGTAATCTTGCCCCCTCGATTTTAATCTCCGATTAACAGTAAATCAGGCCAGGCTGACTACAATAAGAGCAATCACGGCACCGCTGAGGAACAGTCATGGCGCAGAGTTTGCTAGAGCAGCTACGGGAAATGACCATTGTGGTCGCTGATACTGGCGATATTCAGGCGATCGAGCAGTTTAAACCGCGCGATGCGACTACTAATCCGTCGCTGATTACCGCTGCTGCCCAGATGCCTCAGTATCAGGAAATTGTGGACGAGACGCTGCTAAAAGCCAAGGCTGATGCTGGCTCTGGAGCTGGTGATAAAGATATTGCCAACCTGGCATTCAAGCGGCTGGCGGTTGCCTTTGGCCTGAAGATTTTGCAGATTATTCCCGGACGGGTTTCTACTGAGGTAGACGCTCGCCTCTCCTACGACACCGAAGCCACCCTTGAAACGGCGCGAGATTTGATTGCTCAGTACGAAGCGGCTGGGGTCTCCCGCGATCGCGTCTTGATCAAAATTGCCTCTACCTGGGAAGGAATTCAGGCCGCCAAGGTGCTAGAAACCGAAGGCATTCACTGCAACCTGACGCTGCTGTTTGGCCTGCATCAGGCGATCGCCTGCGCCGAGTCCGGCGTCACCCTGATTTCGCCCTTTGTCGGTCGCATCCTTGACTGGTACAAAAAAGAAACAGGCCGCGAGGACTATCCGCCTGAGGAAGACCCCGGCGTTCAGTCCGTCACCGAAATCTATAACTACTACAAAAAGTTTGGCTACAGCACCGAAGTCATGGGGGCCAGCTTCCGCAACATTGGTGAAATCACCCAGCTCGCCGGCTGCGACTTGCTGACGATTTCACCCAAGCTCCTGGCGCAGCTAGATAGCACTGAAGCAGACCTGCCCCGCCAGCTCATGCCCGAAAAGGCCGCTAAGGCTGACATTGCCAAAATCACGATGGACAAAGCGACTTTTGACAAAATGCACCAGAGCGATCGCATGGCCTCAGAAAAGCTAGATGAAGGGATTCGCGGTTTTAGCAAGGCGCTAGAAACTTTAGAAACCATGCTGGCCGATCGGCTGCGCCTGCGGCTACAAGGGGAACAGCTGGTCAATCAGGCGGCTGAAGAGGTCTTTCAAGCCTACGATCTAGACGGCGATGGCTTCATCACCCGCGAAGAGTGGATGGGCACCGATGCGGTGTTTGACGCCCTCGATCGCGATCATGACGGCAAAGTCACCCCGGATGAAATTAGCGCTGGCCTCGGTGGCGGCTATCAGCTGGTTCAGGTCTAATAGCGGCTCGAAATAGGCTCAATGAGGCAGTCTGTGAAGCAACCCGCTTGCTGGGGAATGTTCGTGCGAAAATAGGCATATATTATTGAACCAATGCAATAAGGCTTACGGCATAGATCGGCTTTGATTAAGATTTTAGGCAAACTCAGAGAACTGATTGTTCGCTGGTGGGGCGATTTTACCCTCCAGACGCGGCTCATGGCAGGGGCAACGCTGGTAGTTTCCTTGATCATGAGCGGTCTGACCTTTTGGGCGGTCAACACAATTCAGCAGGATGCGCGGCTCAACGACACTCGCTTTGGCCGCGACTTAGGGCTGCTACTGGCAGCTAATGTAGCACCGCTGGTCTATGAGGGCGATCGCACCGAGCTAGCCCGCTTTTCCTATAGCTTTTACCAAAGCACCTCCAGCGTGCGCTATATGCTCTATGCCGACGAAGATGGCGACATTTTCTTTGGCATTCCCTACTCTGAGCCGGCGGTGCAAAATTCCCTAGCCATTCGGCGGCGGATGCAGCTCCCGGAAAACTACGTTCGCAGCGCTGATCTGCCGCTAGTGCGACAGCACATCACGCCCTTGGGCGAAGTCACCGATGTCTTTGTACCCCTCAACTATGAAGGCGAATATCTCGGTGTCCTCGCCTTGGGTATCAACCCCAATCCCACGGTTGTCACCTCCTCCCATCTCACCCGCGACGTTACCGTCGCCGTCTTTGTCTCCATCTGGGTGATGGTCATCTTAGGCGCGGTTTTCAACGCCCTCACCATTACCCAGCCGATTAAAGAGCTCCTGGTCGGCGTTAAAAACATTGCCGCCGGTAACTTTCAGCAGCGAATTGATCTTCCTTTGGGCGGAGAGCTAGGCGAGCTAATTCACAGCTTTAACGACATGGCCGAGCGCCTAGAGCGCTACGAAGAACAAAATATTGAAGAACTGACGGCAGAAAAAGCCAAGCTGGAAACTCTCGTTTCAACCATTGCTGACGGGGCTATCCTGCTAGACACAGAAATGCGGATTGTTTTGGTCAATCCTGCCGCCCGGCGTCTCTTTGGTTGGGAAAATAGATTCCTAGAGACCGAGACTGTCCTCGAGCATTTGCCCAGTTCTGTCGCTATTCAGCTCACCCGTCCTCTTTATGAAGCGGCTGCGGGAGACGCTGAGGTGATGGAATTTCGCCTGATTTTGCCAGAGCCTTCTAGTCGCACCGTGCGAATTTTGCTCAACACAGTGCTCGATCAGGCCAGGGAAAATGTCAAAGGCATTGCCATAACCGTTCAAGACATTACCCGCGAAGTGGCTCTAAACGAAGCTAAAAGCCAGTTCATCAGCAATGTTTCCCACGAGCTGAGAACGCCGCTGTTCAATATCAAGTCGTTTATTGAAACGCTGCACGAATACGGCGAAGATCTCAGCGAGCCAGAACGCCGCGAATTTTTAGAAACCGCCAATCATGAAACCGATCGCCTCACCCGCTTGGTCAACGACGTGCTTGACCTATCGCGCTTAGAGTCGAATCGTCGCTATCAGCTCAGCGGCGTGGACGTGACGCAGCCGATTGAACAGACCCTGCGCACCTATCAGCTTAATGCCCGCGATAAGCAGATTGAACTGCTGTCTGATATTGAGACTAACTTGCCCTTGGTATTAAGCAACTATGACTTACTGCTTCAGGTTTTAGTCAATCTCGTCGGTAACGCTTTGAAATTTACTACAGCGGGCGGCCAGATTATGATTCGAGCCTATCGATCGCCGCAGCCAGCCGCACACAATACTGTCAGCGCCGTGCGCATTGAAATTGCCGATACGGGCATTGGTATTGCTCCTGAGGATCAGGCCGCTATTTTCGATCGCTTCTTTAGAGTAGAAAACCGGGTTCACACCTTAGAGGGAACGGGGTTAGGGCTGTCCATTGTCAAAAATATTGTGGAAAAGCACAGCAGCCGCGTCAATCTGGTCAGCGAAGTGGGAACAGGCACCACTTTCTGGTTTGACCTCAACCTGTATACCGCTGCGATCGAAAACGAGGGAACAGCCGCCACCAGCAGTTCAGAAGGGTCTCAGTCAACCTCCCCTATATTGCAATCAGCAGGCTAATAAGCAACAAGCCCACCAGGGTCAGCCAGGGTAAGTTACGTCTTAACCAGGCTCGATTAGGAAAGACAGCAGGCTGGGTGACAGAGTCTGCCACAGGAGCCGCCTTGGACTGATAGAGGGTACAGGACTGGGCAAACGGACGTTGAGGAAAGTTGCAGGTATCGTCTGCGTCATAAACACAGTCCGAGCATAAATAAGTACCTTCCTCCGCTCTGTAAAGTTCAATGCCCGGATGACCGTAAGCTTTCAGCTTTAGCCTACAGCGTGGACATTGCAAATCATTAGCTTGAACAGGCTGCTGGCAGCGAGGACAGGCTGGCATAGTAACTCAGAGTAGGCGTACTGCTATCCTAGCGAGATTTTAGACCTTACCGCTTTCAGCTACTGAGAAAGCGACGCACCTGATACTCTTTAGACTCCAGCATCTCGTATTCAAAGCCCAGAGCCTGATCAAATGCGCGGGTAATCTTGTCTAGCCCGACTTGATCAATTGCTTTCCACTGCTCTCGGCTGGCCCAGCGGATCACCAAGATCAGCTCGGAGGTATCGTCTGGCGAGATCCAAACTTCCTTGCCCATAAAGCCATCATATTTTTCTAAAGCTGAATTCCAGATTTCGGCATCAATCTGCACGTACTTCTCCCGCTGCTCCGCCGGGACGCGAAATTTAAGCCACTCAATTACCATATCTGCTGCGATCGCTTGCTGCTGTAGCTGATCCTCTCATAGATTTTCCCCGTTGCAGTATTTTCACACTAGCTCCACATGGCCGCCATATCGGCTCATTAGAGTAAGGACTATAAGCAAAGTGATTAGAAAAACCAGACAGCTTATCGCAGATAGAGGTGAATAATAGAATGCAGTTAGACAATTCTTCTCAAACAGTTCAGTCCGGCTGGCAACAATGGCTATCCCGCAGTTCCTGTGTTCTGCTGGGCGCAGGACTGGCCGCTACGGGGGGCTACTTTGCCTGGAGTCCGCAGTCGCCTCTAAACCAGCAGGCCGTTGCCCAAACAGCCATCACCTCAACTGAATCTGCCGCCGTTGCTCAGGCTATTCCAGGGGTTTCTAGCAGCGGAGGTAACTTTGTCAGTCAGGTAGTCGATGCTGCCGGGCCTGCCGTGGTGCGGATCAATGCTTCCCGAACTGTGCGACAAGAAGTGCCGGAAGCCTTTAACGATCCTTTCTTGCGCCGTTTCTTCGGTGATCAAATTCCCATGCAGCCCTCCGAGCGGATTCAGCGCGGCGTTGGTTCCGGCTTTATCCTGGATAATCAGGGACACGTGCTGACTAACGCCCACGTGGTTGACGGTGCGGACAAGGTGCAGGTAACGCTCAAAGACGGACGCTCTTTGGCCGGAGAAGTGTTAGGCAGCGATCCGGTGACAGACATTGCCGTGATTCGCGTTGAAGGGGCCGATCTACCCACGGTGCAGCTTGCCGATTCTGACCAAATTAGACCGGGACAGTGGGCGATCGCCATTGGTAATCCCCTCGGTCTGGACAATACCGTTACCGCCGGTATTATCAGTGCTACCGGACGCTCTAGCGGCGACGTGGGTATTTCAGACAAGCGCGTAGACTTTATCCAGACTGATACGGCCATCAACCCCGGTAACTCCGGCGGCCCGCTGCTAGATGAGCAAGGTCAAGTGATTGGCGTAAACACCGCCATTATTCAAGGGGCGCAGGGGATTGGTTTTGCCGTGCCCATCAACACCGCCAAGGAGATTGCGGATCAACTGATTGCCAATAGCAAAGTAGAGCATCCTTACCTGGGGATTCAGATGGTCACTTTAAATCCAGAAACCAAGGCCGAAATTAACGCTAATCCTAATGTCGGCTTTAGCGTTGATGAGGAGACAGGTATTCTGATTGTCAGCGTTGTGCCGGATTCACCTGCTGCTAGAGCCGGACTACGGGCTGGCGATGTGATTCGCCGGGTGAACGGTGAAGAGGTCATCTCCGACCTGCACGGCAGATACCTGCTTTTGAACAGCCTCGGAATCGACGACCCCTTC
>JAAHIC010000879.1 GCA_010671965.1 Leptolyngbya sp. SIO4C5 | reverse complement strand
AATTGAGGCTGTAGGTAAGCCACCATTGGCTCAGAGCGATTCCTAAACTGCGCCCGTTTCTAATACATCTCTCCTCTCAGCTAATATCCTCTATTGGGGGAGCCTCTAGCAGGCTCCCTTTTTTTGCGCTTTTGACTCGTTGCCTAACGACTAGAGCTGGAATCAGGATAGGGGCTAGATCTGATAGGCTGATGGACTAGGGCAGCAAGCGGGGCGGATACGGAGGCTAAAAATGGGCCAAGAGAATATTCAATCTGATCGAGCTGATTCGCTAGCGTTTGGGCAGTTGCAGCAGCAGTTACGCGATCGCTGGCTGTCTACTGACTATTTTGATCCGCAGCCACGAGAAATTCTAGTCATTCCTTCGCTGAGCTTAGACCAGCAAGAACTACAAAAAATTGAGGGCGTTCACCACTACGAAGAACGGCTACTCTTTGCTCTAATTCGCCTGCGCAATCCCCGTACTCGGCTGATCTATGTCACCTCTCAGCCGCTTCACCCCAGCATTATCGACTACTATCTGGAACTGCTGCCCGGTATTCCCAGTTCCCATGCCCGTAATCGCCTAAAGCTGTTTGCCACCTATGATGCTTCTCAAAAGCCCTTAACGCAAAAAATACTGGAGCGGCCTCGCCTTGTCGAACGTATCCGCCAGTCTTTGCACACTCAAAATGCCTACATGACCTGCTACAACTCTACACATTTAGAGAAAAAGCTTTCCCTAGAACTAGGTGTCCCTCTGCTCGCAGTTGATCCAGACCTTTTAGATTGGGGGACGAAAAGCGGCAGTCGTCGTATTTTTGCTGACTGCGGCCTGCCCCATCCGGACGGTAGCCAACTGGTGCACACCCGGCGAGATTTGGCCGCGGTGAGCGCTGAACTGTGGGAACGGCAGCCACACCTAAAGAGAATGGTGATCAAGCTGAATGAGGGCTTTTCCGGCGAAGGTAACGCTTTGCTGTCTTTGGACCAACTCGCCGAGGTGGCCCCCGGCACAGCTAGCCATCAAGAACGCACTGCACGTTTTTACGAGCACCTATCAAGCCTGCGGTTCCAGTGCATGACGGAGCACTGGGAAAACTTTGAGCAAAAAATTCACGACTTGGGCGCGATCGCGGAGGCATTCGTGGAAGGAGACGAAAAGCGATCGCCCAGCGTCCAAGGTCGGGTAACGCCTTTTGGAGAAGTAGAAATGCTCTCAACCCACGATCAGGTTTTAGGTGGCCCTGACAATCAGGTCTTTCTAGGCTGCTCGTTCCCAGCCGATGCAGCCTATCGATTAGACATGCAGGCGATGGGCCGTCAGGTCGGTGAGCAATTAGCCGCTAAAGGAGCAATAGAGCGCTTTGGCGTAGACTTTATTGCTGTGCGACAGCCAGAGGCTAAGTCCGGTTGGGACTTACAGGCCATTGAAATCAACCTGCGCAAAGGCGGGACGACCCATCCCTTTATGGCCCTGAAGCTGCTGACCGACGGCAAATACGATCCCCACGATGGCATTTTTTATACGCCCCAGGGCCAGCCTAAGTACTACCAGGCATCTGACAATCTGCAAAAGGAAGCGTACCGGGGTCTGCTGCCCAGCGATCTAATGGATATTATTGTGGCTAAGCGGCTGCACTTCAACTCCATCGCGGGCACCGGAGCCGCCTTTCACCTGATGGGTTGTCTATCGGAGTATGGCAAGCTGGGGATGACGGCAATTGGCAACTCACCAGAGCAGGCCGAAGAAATTTATCAAAAAGTGACTCAGGCGCTAGACGAAGCCTGCGGTGAACAAGACCCGGTAGAAAGTTTTGAATCTGCGGATACAACCCAATATTAAATCCCAAGACGCTGAGAGTGTCCCTCAACAGGATGCCTTAGGCATTTTTCAGCGCCCGCTCAATCTCTCGCTTCTCCTGCTTGCGCTTCAGGCTTTCGCGCTTATCGTGGAGCTTCTTACCACGAGCTAGCCCCATCAGGACCTTGACCCGTCCATCTTTTAAATACATTTTCAGCGGTACCAGGGTCAGCCCTTTCTGCTCTGTTTGACCAATCAGCTTGCGAATTTCTTGCTTGTGCAGCAGCAGTTTGCGACTGCGTCTGGGATCGTGGTTGTAAGTCTGGGTGGTCATAGAA
>JAAHIC010000878.1 GCA_010671965.1 Leptolyngbya sp. SIO4C5 | reverse complement strand
CCCAAAGCAATGCTGGTGCCTTGTTTAGGATTGCTTTGGGTATGTCTAGTCAGGAAGGCCGCAGCGGCGGCATCATTGGCCTAGAAGCCTTGACGACGATCAAGCAGATTGTGCAAGGCAATTAAGGCAATTAAAAAGCTGTAGGAGCCAGTATTAAACGCCCCTACAGCCAAAATTTTCTGATCTAGCCTAGACCGTCCTGGTCGCTTAAAAAACGGGCACCTAAGCGCGATCGCTTGCCAACTTTACTTTCTTCGCTAAACCTAGCGTCTGTAGAACCCGAATTGTCATCCAGGTCATATCAACTTCCCACCATTTCAAGCCGTGACGGGCTGAATATTGAAAAGCATGGTGGTTATTGTGCCAGCCTTCACCATAGGTAAGCACTGCTACCCACCAGCAATTAGTGGAAAAATCTTCGGTTTCATAGTTGCGGTAGCCAAACTTATGAGTCGCACTGTTGACCAGCCAGGTGCAGTGATAAACCGCTACCAGGCGTACACAGATACCCCAAACAACAAAAGGCCAGCCGCCCAAAGCGTACAGTAGAACCCCTAGAGCCACCTGTAACGGGAAGAAATATTTTTCAAAAAACAAATAAACCGGATCGTTCGCAATGTCTCGCGTAAACCGAGGCGTATCTTTCTCTGCTGGCACTTCGTAAAAGATCCAGCCCATATGGCTCCACCAAAATCCTTTGCCTGAGTTGTGGTGATCAGGCTCTTGATCGGAATAGGTGTGATGGTGGCGGTGCAGCCCTATCCACTCAATTGGGCCATGTTGGCAGGCTAGGCTGCCGCAAAAGACGAAAAAGTATTCTAACCACTTGGGCACCTGAAAACTGCGGTGGGCAATCAGCCGATGCCAACCCAGGGTGATGCCGAGGCAACCTGTAAACCAGTGTAAGAATAGGGCAACGCCAACGGCTGTCCAGCTAAAGTTGCTGGGCAGTAGAGCAAAGAGGGCGCCGATGTGAACAGCCACCATGAAGACAATGGTGGGCCAGTTTAAAGAGAGTTGAACAGGTTTAGCGACAGTCATGAAAAATCTCAGGTTACGAACAATTTGCTTCCTTCGCACGCGACAATAGAGCCGATATCACTCTAAATCGCAAAAAACTAGGATTAATGAAAAGCTTGGCAAAGCTGCCTCTGTCAGAACCAGCACTATCTCAGATTTTTTATGGAATTGACGCTCAGGTCAAGAAAAATCTATCGCGAGTACTGACAGCGTTCCGAGAGAACCGGGTCGGCCCCCATCATTTCGCCAGCGTTTCCGGCTATGGACACGATGATCTGGGACGGCAGGTACTTGATCAGGTTTTCGCATCGATTGTAGACGCAGAGGCCGCGATTGTGCGAGTGCAGTTTGTCTCAGGCACCCATGCGATCGCCTGCGCCCTCTTTGGCGTTCTGCGGCCCGGAGACGAGCTTTTAGCGGTTGCAGGCAAGCCCTACGACACGCTGGAAGAAGTGTTAGGTCTGCGGGGAAACGGCCAGGGATCATTAAAAGAATTCGGGGTTTCTTATAGAGAAATTTCTCTAACCAATACCGGAAAAATAGACTGGAATGCCCTGACTACGGCGATCAGGCCCGAAACGCGCCTAGTGCTGATTCAGCGCTCCTGTGGCTATAGTTGGCGATCGAGCCTGTCAATTGCGGATATCCACCGCATTGTGCAGCTCGTGAAGCAGCAAAATCCCGAAACGATTTGCTTTGTGGACAACTGCTACGGCGAGTTTATCGAAGATCGTGAACCTACGGCAGTGGGAGCAGATTTAATTGCCGGCTCGCTGATTAAAAATCCTGGCGGCACCATTGCGCCGACAGGTGGCTATGTGGCCGGGCGAGCAGACTTAGTTGAGGCGGCTGCCTGCCGTTTAACCGCCCCCGGCATCGGCAGCAGCGGTGGGGCCACCCTGGAGCAAACCCGCTTGCTATTTCAAGGACTGTTTCTAGCGCCGCAAATGGTCGGGGAAGCCCTCAAGGGTAACTATCTGATCGCCCATGTGTTTGATCAGCTTGGCTATCCGGTCAGTCCGAGACCAGAAGCATCTCAGCGAGACGTGATTCAGGCCATAGAACTCGGCTCGGCTGCAAAACTGATTGCCTTTGTCAGGCA
>JAAHIC010000877.1 GCA_010671965.1 Leptolyngbya sp. SIO4C5 | reverse complement strand
CTGCAGGTCAGACAGCTTTAGGCACTGACCTGCAGTATCACATTCACAATACCCTCAGCGGTATGTTTGCCCTTTCTGGCCATTCTGACACGGCCATTATTGAATACGCGGTGCAGTTCGACCCCATATTTGCAGAGATTGCCTATCAGGGCGTGCCCGACATTCGAGCCATTATTTACTACGGCGTGCCGGTGATGGCGATGCTGCGACTGCCAACCAAAGCTTCTGACGGTAAAGCCAATCTGCATCGTGGCGGCGTTGGCGTAGGGATTGATTTGGCAACGGGCCGCACTTTGGCAGGGATTCAGCACAATCGCTATATCGATACGCATCCGGAAACGGGAGCGGCCTTGGCCGGATTGCAGATTCCTCACTGGCAGTCAATTCTAGAAATGTCGGCCAGGCTGGGTGACAAAACTGAGTTTGGCTATTTGGGAGTTGATTTTGTCCTAGACGAAACGAAAGGGCCGCTGTTGCTAGAAATGAACGCCCGGCCAGGGCTGTCTATTCAAATTGCCAATCGGGACGGCCTGATTCCACGGCTTGAGGCGATCGCAGCCGCTTTACCCAAACTGACCACCCTGCAAGACAAAATAGAGTTTGCCCAGGCAGAGTTTGGCGTCAATGCCCCCCGTTTAGAGCAGCCGCTAGCTAGCTGCTAGCGTGAGTTGTTTAAAAATCAGCCCCGTCTGAGCTTGAAACTTCAGGCGGGGCCAGAGTTTTGAGTTGATCGTTTAGCTCAGACTAGTTGACTGCATCTTTGACGTTGTCTTTGACCTGCTGGCCCAAGTTTTTCAGAGACTTGCCAGCCGATTCTAGCGGCTGGGGCGATGCCTGCTGAGAGGTTGACTTACGATCGAGATCTCTGATTCGAGATTCAGCCGCAGAGGTGTCCCGCCGTGGATCGGTGTCCTCGTAGCGGTTCATGCCGCCCACCTTAGGCTGCACGGTGTCGTAGGGCTCATAGTTTTGTATTTGACCGCGATCGTTTTTCTGATAGCCACCTGCGGCTTGAGCTGTGCCCGCCCAGCCTAAAACTAGGCCAACGCAGAGACAAAGACCCATCAGACCCGCAATCGCCCGGCGAATAGAATTTGCGTTTAGAAGTGTTTTCATAGCTTGAATCCAAAACATATTGTCTTGAAATGTAGACATTTTTAGGCGTCTTAGCTTCTGCCCTAAGTACAGAGCTGAGCTGATCAGGGTCTGCCTTTAGTTTCAGGCAACCTGTATCGTTGGATAGTTTTATAACGGCGGCGGGCGATCGCGGGCTCTCTTTCCTGAACGAATATTTCGCACGATGGGTTTTTCCGAGACGAACTGCTCTCTAGGATGGAAAACACTTAATTAACTGTGTTGAGCTATTCCATATGTCAAAGCGAAAAGAGGCTGATTTAGGAGAGCAGGCCATCAGTAAGGCGGTCGAAGTTGGCCTAGATAGCCAGCTGGACGAGGCCGAAAACCTAGATGTCGATGTCAAGACCGATCCTGTCAAGCTGATGCAGGGAGACGTAGACTACGTTGAGATTGACGGGGAAGGCTTGGTGATGGAAAAAGGCTTGCGCACCGAAAAGCTGCAGCTAGCCACTGACAATATCTCCATTAATCCGCTCCAGGCCGCCGTCGGAGAAATTGAGCTGGAAAAAGCGGTTGACGCCAAGACCTTTGTGGTTTTGACCGAAACCGACATAGAAAATGCCTTCAACTCTGACTACATTCGCGCCAAGCTACAGGCGTTAGAAGTCGAGGTTGACGGGGACAAAACTCAAATCGAACCGCGCCAGATCAGCTTTTCAATTCCCCAGGCGGATACGGTTTGTCTAAAGGCTGAAGTTAAGCTGGTCAAGTCTCAGGAAATACGGCAGGTGGCCTTTCAGGCTCAGCCAGAAATGACAAAATCAGGCCACCAAGTTCAGTTAAATCAGGTTGAACCGCTAGCGGATGCCGCGAACGATCCTCAGCTAACGCAGGCGCTCATCCAGGTCGCCGGAGAACTGTTATAGCTGTAGTCAATCAGGTTAGGACGTAGACTGGAATAAGTTGATACGGTTACTTGACAATGGCTCGACCCTACAGCGAAGACTTCCGGCAAAAAGTGATTGAGGCGATCGAGTTGGATGGTCTC
>JAAHIC010000876.1 GCA_010671965.1 Leptolyngbya sp. SIO4C5 | reverse complement strand
ACTGCCTAAAAGTTTAGGTCTTTAGGCAGTCGTGAGCGCAACCTAGAACTGCAGCGCTACCATTATCTAAAAACATTGTAAGCGCTTTCACAGCTTGAGCTGAGGCTGATGCAGCTCAACCAGTTAGTCAATCGCCTCGGGTTGGAATACTGAAAATAGGAATGACGAGTAGTTTTCTGAAGATCTATTAGGATTGTCATGGTGCGGTAAATTACCTATATCAAACGCTCTTTCGGAGCGATGTGGCTAAATTTTGAGATATTTACCCTAAAAGTTGGCCTATTTTGCTCTCTGCTGCCTTGCAGTCCGGGCATATTCACCTCAAACTGTATTAAACCTTCAGTCACCGCTAGAGGAGTTGGTCGTGGCAAGTCACAAGATTTTGGTCATTGACGATAGTCGGGTTATTCGGATGCGTGTGAGAGACATGCTTCCTCAAGGGAACTTTGAAGTTCTTGAAGCCAAAGATGGCGTTGAAGGGTTAGAGACCATTCGCCAAGAGCGGCCTAATCTAATCATGCTGGACTTCTTACTGCCGCGCATGAGCGGTTGGGAAGTTTTTCAGGAAATTCAGAACCAGCCAGATTTGCAGCGCATTCCTTTGGTGCTCATGTCAGGGCGTCGTGAGGAAGTCGCCGAAAAAATTTCCGAACCTTTTGAATATTTTGAGTTCATTCAAAAGCCTTTTGAGCAAAAAGAGCTGATTGAAGCCATCAAGGGGGCTATGGCCAAGGCCCGCAAACCGCGTAAGCCAACGGCGGCAGCAGCCATCGCAGATTCGGTAGACTCAGACAGCGGAGCGGCTGCGGCTGAAATTGCAGCGCTAAACGACAAGGTGACTAAGCTACAGACAGAGGTAAATCAGCTTAAAGGTCAGGTGGCAAAGATGCTGGCTTTTATCAAGCAAAAGCTCAAATAGAAGCAGGTTTTTAAGGAGTCTGCTGGCTGGCAACTGTCCTCACTGGTTAATTGACCGGCCCCCGGCCTGAGTCTATTCCAGTTCCCGCCGCCCTTCTAAGGCTCTCGCTAAGGTAATTTCATCAGCATATTCTAAATCACCGCCCATTGGCAGCCCAAAGGCAATGCGGGTCACTTTGGTGAAGGGCTTGAGCAACTGTCCCACATAGAGTGTTGTCGTATCTCCTTCGATGCTGGGGCTAATCGCAAGGATAACTTCTTGAATCTCCTCTTTATTGACTCGATGCACCAAGGGCGAAATATTGAGCTGCTCTGGGCCAATGCCGTCCATAGGTGAAATGAGACCGCCCAGAACGTGATATTTGCCCCGGTATTCCCGCGTTTTTTCAATCGCAATGACGTCTCTTGAATCAGCGACAACGCAGACGGTTTGATCCTCCCGGTTGACTGCACGGCAAATTTCGCAGACCGAATCGGCAGAAAGATGAAAGCAGACAGAGCAGTATCCCACCTGCAGCTTAGCTTCCATCAGGGCTTGGGCTAAGGCTTTGACCTCTGATTCAGGCCGTTTCAATACGTGAAGCGCCAGCCTCTGAGCCGTTTTAGGTCCTACCCCCGGCAGGCGCTGGAACTCTTCGATTAGGCGGGCTAAAGGACGCGTATAAATTGCAGATTACCTCTGTTTCTCTAGTTGGCTTTGCTATCTACTATTATTGTGCCGCAACCGTGATAACTGCAGATACCTGATCAGGTAGCGATCGCCGCTGGAAAGATAGCATCGCGGTTGGCACTGATCGAGATCACACTTCAACAGTCACTTGATCACTCGTTCTTTAGACAGCTATCACTGTGCTCAAGGCGGGCATCAGCGAAGATAACCCTGTGAACACTCAGGATGCTAAGGAGTCAGGCACTCGGCTCAGGGTATCGACCCCACCCGTCAATCGGCTTTACTCTTTTCTCCTAAATAACCAGCGAACAGCACCTCGGCAATCGCCGAGGTGTTTCTTTTAGCAGCATATTTGCCTGATTAGGCTTTCATAGTGAGAAGCCCCTCCGCGATCGCGGAGGGGCTTCTCAAGCTTTAGAAACAATCAGTCAATCAAGCGGGATTAACCGATGATCTCAGGCGCCTCAGCAGAAGCTAGGTCTAGCGGGAAGTTGTGAGCATTGCGCTCGTGCATCACTTCCAGACCCAGGTTCGCAC
>JAAHIC010000875.1 GCA_010671965.1 Leptolyngbya sp. SIO4C5 | reverse complement strand
TTGCCCGTAACTTTGCCCTGAATCTGTATCGTTCGAATGACTTCAACAATATGGCTCAGGCGCAACGATACTGCAAATATGGCCTAGACACGCTAAAGCGCGTTTTTAGAATGAAATAGCCCTGGTCGAAGGCATGGAAAATGGCAGTGGGCTGCTCTGAAGCGATCGCCTTTGGAGAACCTGTATAGCCAGAGACCAGAACCGCTAGGCAAGCTGAAAGCAAAGGCAAAAATTTCACAGTTAAATAGCGCTCTCAAAGTTCGTTTTAAGTTCCCCGCTAGCTTGCCCAGCAGCAGCAATGACTCTACAAAGCATACCGACGAGTTTCATGAGATTTTGACGGGTAAACCGCCGTTGTGAGGACAGAAATCAACTGCTAACCGCTGAGGGATTGCGCCGCCATTGAGGGTAACTGACATTACTTCAGTCCGACTCTAAATGTTAGTAAGCGCCATCAAACCTGCCTTGCGGCATCTCAGCGATCGCGTCACAATAATAAAAGTTAATGTAAGCATTTTTACTCGATTCCTTTTACGATTGCTCGTTTCTCATGCCGTCGGATTCAGTCATGTCACACTCCAGCTCTGTCGCTGCCCCTCAACTGCCAGCTACGCAGCCCTTGACAGCAGACGTGGCGATCGTGGGCGGTGGAATTGTAGGACTGACGCTGGCCTGCGCGCTGCAGGATTCTGGGCTGAGCGTGACTGTCATTGAGGCCCAAAACTGGGCACAAGCAGCCGGGCGCAGCCGGGCCTATGCCATGTCTCCCCTGTCGGGACGCATCTTTGCCGGACTGGGGCTGTGGGAGCAGATTGCCCCTCACATTACTCATTTTGAGCGCGTCCGCCTTTCTGATGCCAACTATCCCCGCGCTGTTGAATTTTTGCCCACAGATCTACAAATCCCTGCGGTCTACTATGCGGCTGAGCATCAGGTGCTGATGCGGGCACTACAGCAGCGGGTAAGTCAGTGCCCTCAGATTACGGTACTTTGCTCAACCGAACTGACCTCAGTTGACTATCGTTCTGAGGGCGTTTGGTTAGCACTGAGCGATCGCGATCAGCACTATGAGCTGACTGCCGGACTGCTGGTAGCCGCCAACGGCGCGCGATCGCAAATTCGCCAGCAGGCAGGCATTAAAACCAGCGGCTGGAAATACTGGCAGTCCTGTATTACGGCGGTTTTAGCCCCAGAGCAGACCCACGACAACATAGCCTATGAACGGTTTTGGCCCAGCGGCCCCTTTGCCATTTTGCCCCTGTCAGATGGACGCTGTCAGATTGTCTGGACGGCTCCCCACGCAGAAGCAAAAGCGGTGATGGCACTGCCTCCAGCCCAATTTATGGCAGAACTGGAGCGGCGCTATGGCGATCAGATGGGACGTCTGCAATTAGTCAGCGAGCCGCTGCTGTTTCCGGTGCAGCTAATGCAGAGCAACGCCTACGTCAAGCCACGGTTGGCGCTGGTAGGGGATGCGGCGCACTGCTGCCATCCGGTCGGCGGGCAGGGCCTCAATATGGGAATTCGTGATGCGGCGGCGCTGGCGCAGGTACTGCAGGCTGCTCATCTCCGGGGTGAAGATATTGGTTCGCTAACTGTGCTGAAGCGCTATCAGCGCTGGCGGCGGCTGGAAAACTTTGTGGTTTTGGGCTTTACCGACTTTCTCAATCGGGCTTTTTCTAATCAGTGGGGGCCGCTAGTGTGGCTGCGACGCCGAGGCATGTGGGGACTGCAGCATATACGTCCGGTGAAGCGGCTAGCGCTACGCTTGATGACGGGTTTGCTGGGCAAACAGCCTGCGATCGCCCGTAAAAATATTGTTCTGTAACGCCAGTCTGGAGCGATCGCTCTTTCAATATCTCTTGACTAAAGGTGAAAGCACCGGGACAGGTTTTAGGTTTGGGGCGTAGTTGCAAAGGAAAAGCAGCAGGCTAGAGAAAGCTAGATAGCTCAACTGCGGCGCATAGAATTTGCCAAAGCTAAAGGCCAACCCCAACAAGGTCAGCCACGCTAGAGCGATTGCCCAACTTTGCCAGCCAACAATTTTGGCTCTTAGAAAGAACATGGCTGTGGTTGCTGTAGTCACGGCGATTGAAAATCCGAGGATAAGCTGCGAAGTAAACGA
>JAAHIC010000874.1 GCA_010671965.1 Leptolyngbya sp. SIO4C5 | reverse complement strand
TATATGAGGGCGTTCCCCACACCTATCTGCAGGAACTAGATCAGCTAGTTACATCCATTGATATTGATAGTGTCAACACGTCAGCAGAACTGGCGCAGACGCAACAAAAGCTTCTAGAGTTTACAAACAGCGACGTGGCTATCAGGTTCGACGGTATTTCAGACGATCTATCAGACCTGATTCAAGCGTTCAATAATGAACTGGTTGAGGCACAGCAAGATGCTGAGATCGCCTGGCGGTTACGTCATTGGATTGTTGGGTTGAGTATGCTGCTCTCATCCAGTCTTGCAGCCCTGTTAGCCTATGCGATTAGCCGTTCAATCAACAATCCCCTCCAGGCAATAAAGGGAACGGCTCTACAAATCACTCAAAACGGTAACTTTGACCTGCGAGCTGATGTTACAGGGGACGATGAGGTCGGTACTGTGGCAACGGCGTTCAACCTGATGATTCAGCGCGTAAACGATCTGATGTCAGATCAAAGGGTGCGAGCAGAAGAGTTAGAAAAGATCAATCAGCAACTCGTCTCAACGCAACGACAGATGCTCGCCCAGGAGAAATTAGCATCTTTAGGATCTCTAACCGCAGGGATTGCCCACGAAATCAAAAATCCGCTGAACTTTGTTAACAATTTTGCCGAACTCTCAACTGAGCTGACGGAAGAATTGGCCGAAGAATTAGAAGCCCGTCAAGCGGAGTTTGACCCCAATTTGGTAGAAGAGATTACTGATATCGTCGAAACCCTTAAATTCAATGTCAGTAAAATCGAACACCACGGCAAGCGGGCTGACAAAATTGTGGCCAATATGCTGATGCACTCTCGAGGGGGTGGGGGTGAGTGGGCCGATGTGGATATTAACGACCTTGTTTCAGAGGCTGTTAATCTTGCCTATCATGGCATGCGGGCCAAACAGTCAGATTTTAACCTGCATTTTGACAATGACTACGATGACAGTATTGGGACTATTGGTGCTTACTCTCAAGCTCTCAATCGGGTATTTCTAAATATTGCCAGCAATGCTTGCTATGCCATCTACCAGCGCCAGCTGAATGAGGGAAGCGACTTTACCCCATTGCTCAAAATCCGTACCCGCAATTGGGCAGATCGTGTCGAGATTTGTATCCGAGATAATGGGGTTGGCATGACCTCGGAGGTGCGAGATAAGATTTTTAACCAGTTCTTTACTACCAAACCAGCGGGTGAAGGTACAGGGCTAGGACTTTCGCTTAGTTACAGCATTATTGTCGAACAGCACAACGGCACTCTTGATGTGGTGTCTGAGCCAGGTCTTTATGCAGAGTTTATTATTACGCTGCCGAAGCAAGGCAGCCTCGCGAACATTCCGGCACCGATCCTCTAGTACAGAACTCAGAAACTGCCATGACCAAAATTCATATTCTGGTTGTCGATGATGAAATAGATGCTGAAATGCTGTTTCGACAAAAGTTTCGTCGAGAAATTAAAGCTCAAAAAATTGATTTTCATTTTGCTCTATCGGCCAACGAGGCATTGGCCTATTTAGAATCACCCATTGCGCAGGCAGAGATTACACTGATTCTTTCGGATATCAATATGCCTGGGATGAACGGCCTTGAGCTACTGCGAGTAATTAAAGAAAAATACCCTAAACTCATTGTCTTCATGGTCACTGCTTACGGCGATGACCAAAGCCAGCAAACGGCTCAAAAGTATGGTGCTCACGGTTTTTTGAACAAGCCTGTTGATTTTAGTCAGCTCAAGCAAGATATTTTTAACCTTGCCCATCATCAATCTGTTTCTAGCTAATCAATCCATCCAGCAGTCAAGATCATGACCCCTCATATTTTAGTTGTCGATGATGAGCCTGATATTGAAGCGCTGATTACTCAAAAATTTCGGCGCGAAATCCGCCATGAGCAGTACCGATTTACCTTTGCTCACGATGGTTTAGAGGCTTATCAGCAGGTCACTGCAAGATCTGACATCGATATGTTGCTGACCGATATTAATATGCCAGTGATGGATGGATTGGCGCTACTTTCCCAGCTCAATACCCTGGCGCAACCGCCTAAAACAGTGGTCGTTTCTGCCTATGGCGATATGGATAAAATTCGGGCAGCAATGAATAATGGAGCCTTTGACTTTCTCA
>JAAHIC010000873.1 GCA_010671965.1 Leptolyngbya sp. SIO4C5 | reverse complement strand
CTCAACGCTGCTGAGGCAGCGTTGAGCAACTGGCTGATGAAATCATTGTGGTGGATACAGGTTCGACGGATGAGACTGTCCAGGTCGCTGAAAGTTTGGGGGCGCAGGTCTACTCTTTTCGCTGGCAGAATGACTTTGCCGCCGCGCGTAATTTTTCTCTCACCAAAGCAACGCAGGACTGGATCCTTGTCCTTGACGGCGATGAAGCCCTAACGCCTCAGGCGGCGGCTCAGCTCAAACGTCTACTACAGGGTCAAACCCTTAATGGCTTCTCGTTAGAGCCTGTCCTCGTTCTTAACCTGCTGCGCCGAGAGGTAGGGGCGAGCCAGTCGCCTTATACGCTGGTTTCGCGGTTGTTTCGCAATCGGGCCGATATCCGCTTCGATCGCCCCTATCACGAAACCATAGACCACAGCGTTCAGGCCATTTTGGCCCAGGAGACTCACTGGCAGGTCGCTGACTGGCCCCAAGTTGCCATTTGGCATGAAGGCTACACCGCTGAGGCGATCGCGGCTGCAGACAAGTTTAACCGGGCCAGAAAGATTCTAGCGGGCTACTTGGCGGCGCAGCCCCAGGATGCCTATGCCTGCAACAAGCTAGGCGCGCTCTACGGTCAGGCGGGAGATTGGCAGCAGGGAATAGAGCTGCTAAATCAAGGACTCGCAGCCGCTCAGGCTCCGGCAGCCGCAACAGAAGCGCTGACGCTGTATGAGCTGCACTATCATTTAGGGCTAGCTCATCGTCACCTGCAAGATCTAAGCGACGCAGCGGCGCACTATGAGCAGGCGATCGCTCAGCCCATTTTAGCCAAGCTGAAGCTAGGGGCCATCCTCAACCTAGGCGCTGTCTACCTGGCCCAGCAGCAGCCAGCAATGGCGATCGACTGCTTTCAAAAAGCAATTGCGGTTGATGCCAGCTTAGCGATCGCCCACTACAATTTGGGCCTGGCTTACCGAGTACGAGGCTATGGCTATTTAGAATCGGCTATAAGTGCTTACCGACAGGCGATCGCGCTACAGCCAAATTACGCGGAGGCCCATCAAAATCTAGGCGTGGCTTTGTTTAAGCTGGGCAAGCTGCCGGAGAGCCAGCAGGCATTCCAGCAGGCCATTGCAATTTACGAAAAAACCGATCCGGCGACGGCGACGCGCCTAAAGCAGGGACTCAAGCAGATGACCGTATCTAGTTCTTAACGTCTAGGTGCGGTAGTGGGGGTCATCCCAGCCGTAGGAAGAGGTCCTTCCCTGTGAAGACTGCGAGGGACGGGGTGGACGAGGAGGTTGGGGCGATCGCGGCTGCCGGTGTCGCCAGGAGAGTTCGCCGCCGTAAGTTCCCGGACGCCAAGAAGTTCCATGCTGACCGGGGGGCGGGGGTGGCGGCGGCGGTGGCGCTGAGGACTTGGTACGGATTATCTGCTTGATGCGTTTGAGCACTTCCTCCCAGGAAAGGTCAGGCTGCTTCAGCAGTTCGCGAAAAGCCTGTAAAATCGCTTGCGAATCCGCCTCTGCTTGTAAATTGAGCGGTTGGGATAGGCGAATTGGATCAACCTGAACGGCTGCAAAAGCCTGACGCACCGCGTGCACAATCTTGCTGTGCAGCTCGCCCTGAGCCTTCTCAACCTGATGCTCCCAGCCCTTCTCGCTAGAGGCATAGAGAGCTGGCAGTCGATTCAGAGCATAGGTTTCAACTTCTGCACGCTTAACGTATTTCAAAACGCGCGGGGGGAGTTTCTTTAGCTGCTGGGCAACTTCTTCCGCAACTAAGACCTCCATCACGTTGATGTATTCCCGTTTCGGGGCTGAGGGAACCACGGTCATGTATTACAACTCGCACTAACAGCATGGGGTAAACGATGCACGATCCCTGATAGTCAAGCGCTATCTGCTGCTTGTTGGAACGCTAATCAAGCCGCCGCTCGATCATCGACTGCTAACTGTAGCCACGTACCAACCCAAATCTTCTTTACTGCCTAGAGTCTTGTAAACCTGATTTTTGCTAGAGTTTACGGACTTAAGATGTAATAGCAAAGACTTTTTTGTCGAAATTTTAATGATGTCTAATCATCAACAATCACGCAGAGTTTGAAGCACACCTGGGAAAGGTGATGGGCGAGTCAGAGTTTCACAAGATC
>JAAHIC010000872.1 GCA_010671965.1 Leptolyngbya sp. SIO4C5 | reverse complement strand
TATTGAGTTTTTTGAGCTACGACCAATTGAATAAACACACTTTTCAAGATAGAGCACTCTTTGAGCTTTTTGCTCCGTCACAATGAGAAAGTGGAAGGACTGATTTTCGTCTTTCATATCCGTTGGAGATGCATAAATAAAAGGAGTTCGCGCCGCCACTCGCAGCTAGAATCAATCTGCTTCTAATATCTATTCGCTATAATACCGCCGCCGATAATAGAGCCATATAAACTATTGCCAGACAGAAAAATCTTATTTTTACCTTGATGTTACGGAATATAAAACCGTGTTTTTTCGGGGAACAAAAGAACTTTTTTAGATTTGCCAGGGGCGGAGAATCTCTCAAATTTCTGCTAAGACGCAAACTTCCTACGCCATAACGCGTAGGAAGTTCTTGAACAATACAGGCAAGACTGAACTCAACGGCTCACGCAGCCTACCTCATTGCGGTGACGAGTGCCACGGTTGCAGATCTACCGAGAAAGCTCAGCTTGGCAAGGGCTAAATTCTAGCTGACATCTAAGCGTAGATAAAGGCAAAGTCTGAAGCTTATTGTTAGGAGTGCAAGTAGCTTTTTCGGAGTTTTTAGCCCTTGCAACTGTCTAGTTTTAGTAAGCAGGGTGCTGCTTTAGCTGATGAATTTCATCACAAATCAAATAAGGTCTTGGCACATTTTTTATCTTGATCTCGAAGCTGCCTGTGCCCGAGTTGGCAACTTTAAGCGTTCCCGTATCTAAAAAACGCTGAACCAAGTTCTGCTCAACATCAATGTCCATAATGTCTAAATAGTCAACGGTTGTCTCTTTATGAGAGAAAACGCCTCTTTTGTAAATTAGATGGTCATCATTTAGAACTAAGGTAGTAGTAGAGCAGTATAAATGCCAGCTTACTAGAGCTGCTGCGCTCATCTTTGCTAGCGGAAATGGCAGCTTTTGATTAAACCCGACAAGCATCAGAAAAATCAGAGCACCGTAGAAAATAGGATAGCTTCTCAAAGGGGAAGGATGAATTTCGCGGAGATAAGTCATCACCAAATACCCACTGTAAATCTCATAGCAACTCCTACGACTTGCCCGCTGACCATTTCAGAGATTTCATCAAGTTCTTAAACTTTCTCAAGAACCCATAGGCAGATGGAAGCATCGGCTATGGGCCATTCCGCTATGGTTAAGGCAGTCTAAACTATGGAGACTTTGTCAGATGAGTGCTGACGACTTTATCAATCCTCGCTCCGCCTACCGGGGTGACGTGCAGCCAGAGAATCTAGCCTTCAACGCCAACTTGCAAGAATTTGCCCAGCGCGTAAACCATATTTGCAATTTAGAAACCAGCGGCAAACTTAAGTCCCAGGCAGCCTACGAGGCTATCTATGAACTCTGGCAAACTTTAGAGGCTTCTAAGCAAGGCTTAAGGCTGGGGGAGCATCCCTTTCACTCTGAAAACTCCTGAATCTATGCCTGAGATGGAGTTCTCAAGCTGGCTGGCTAATAGCTTTAGAGAGATAATCCGCTGCCGCTTCTACAACCGCGATCGCATTTTCATACAGCATTCGCGTAGGACCCAAAATGCCGACGCTGCCTACGGGAACTGAGTCACGGCGATACATAGCGGTGACTAAAGCACAGCTTTGCATCGGTTCAATAGGATTCTCAGAACCAATCCAAATGCGGACGCCAGAGTCTGTGCCCAGCGTATCTTCTGCCTCGAAGATGAGCGGCCAAATCTGCTTTTGCTCTTCCTCTAGCAGCTGCACGATTGCCTGTACCTGATGAGATTCAGAGAACTCTGGCTGTCGCAGTACTTCAGCCAGGCCGCTGACCATCATTTGGGTGGAAGCAGGGGCTTGACTCCGGCGAGAAAGATTAGTGACCGCCTGTCTCAGCGTTTTAGCATAGCGCTGAAATTTCTGGTCTAGCTCGCTCCAGTCCAGTAGCGTCACTTCGCTTAGAGTCCGCCCTTTGAGATGAGTATTGAGAAAATTAGATAAAAGCTGTAGTTCCCGGTCTAGCTGCTCCGATTGGGCAGCCGCTTCGTCCAGTCTATGGGGGAGCTGGATCAAGATAGACTGGGGGCCATAGCAATCTAGCATGACTATGAGTAGTCCTTGTCCAGGACTCACCTACAGCTCGTGCAGGTGAGTCCTG
>JAAHIC010000871.1 GCA_010671965.1 Leptolyngbya sp. SIO4C5 | reverse complement strand
GGCGCGAGCATCCCAAGTACGGCCCGCAGTTCCAGGTGGCTCAATATCGGGAAACTAAACCCGCGACGCTGACGGGCATCGAGA
This sequence comes from Leptolyngbya sp. SIO4C5, assembly GCA_010671965.1. Taxonomy (GTDB): domain Bacteria; phylum Cyanobacteriota; class Cyanobacteriia; order Phormidesmidales; family Phormidesmidaceae; genus Sphaerothrix; species Sphaerothrix gracilis. The sequence goes on along the minus strand of JAAHIC010000871.1, from coordinate 2,063 downwards.
AGTATCTAGGCAGCGGACTGATCAAAGGGGTTGGCCCGGTGACTGCCAGGCGCATTGTGGCTCACTTCCAGCTCGATACGCTAGACATCATCGAGCATCAGATTGAGCGGCTGATCGAGGTGCCAGGAATCGCTAAGAAGCGAGTGAAGCTGATTCAAGTGGCTTGGCAAACGCAGAAGGCGATCAAAGAGGTGATGCTGTTTTTGCAGGGGCACGGCGTTTCCACGACCTACGCCGTCAAGATCTACAAGCAGTATGGCGATGAGTCGATCGCCAAAGTGACGGAAAATCCCTATCAGCTCGCCACCGATGTCTACGGCATTGGTTTTGTGACAGCAGATGCGATCGCCCGCAATCTGGGCATCGCCCCGAACTCAGAGTTTCGCTACCGGGCAGGCATCTTGCATGTGCTGAGTGAAGCCGCCGAGGAAGGCCACTGCTTTCTGCCTCAGCCAGAGCTAGTGGAGCGCACCGCAACACGGCTAGCGCTACCAGAGCACCGGGTCACCCCAGAAGACATCCTATCGCTGACGACCGAGATGGCCATAGACGCAGAACTGATGCTGCAGGGGGGCAGCGGTGAATTTCAGGGTCAGTTTCTCTGTTATGCTCCGCCTTTCTTCCATGCTGAGCAGGGACTGACCAACCGAGTCAAGCATCTGCTGAGTCAAGCGCTCTTTGTCGATGTGCCGCGCGTAGAGCGCTGGATTGATCGCTTTAGCGCCAAGACAAAGCTGCAACTATCGGAGCAGCAGCGACAGGCAGTGGTGATGGCCGCCTCGCAGCGGCTGCTGATTCTCACCGGCGGTCCTGGTGTGGGCAAGTCGTTCACCTGCCGCACCATCGTGGCGCTGTGGCAGGCGATGGGCAAGACGATTGAGCTAGCCTCTCCCACCGGACGAGCCGCCCAGCGCCTCAGTGAGCTGACAGGTCAGCCCGCTCGGACAATTCACCGTCTGCTGGAGTTCGACCCGAAGCAGATGAAGTTTAAGCGCGACTTAGAGAATCCGATACCTGCTGATGCCATCGTGGTAGACGAAGCTTCGATGCTGGATCTGTTCCTGGCTAACTCGCTGTTCAAGGCGATCGCGCCGCAGACGCAGCTATTGCTGGTGGGTGATATCGACCAGTTGCCGAGCGTGGGACCCGGAGCAGTGCTGCAAGACTTGATGGCATCTGAGCAGATTCCGGTAGTGCGGCTGACGCAGGTGTTCCGGCAGGCGCAGGCATCGGCGATTATCACCAACGCTCACCGCATCAACCAGGGCCACTTCCCGCAGCTAGAACCAGTGACCAATCAGCCGCGCAGTGACTTTCTCTGGTTTGAGGCAGCCGAGCCAGCGCACGGTGTCACCGCCATCGAGGATGTGATCACCCATCTGATACCGACGCTAGGCTTTGAACCCGCGAAAGACGTGCAGGTGCTCTGCCCGATGAGCCGAGGCGAGGTGGGAACGCGCCAGCTCAACCAAACGCTGCAGCAGTTGCTGAATCCGCCTAGTCCAGTCAAAGCCGAAATTGTCAGGGCCGGGATGACGCTGCGAGAGGGCGACCGTATATTGCAGCAGAAGAACGACTACGACCGCGAAGTCTTCAACGGTGACCTGGGGGTGATCACCGCGATAGATGTTGAAGAAGCAGAAGTGATGGCTCAATTTGGCGATCGCCGGGTGAGCTACGACTACGCCGATCTGAACGAGATCACGCTGGCATTTGCCACGACGATTCACAAGTCTCAAGGCAGTGAGTATCCAGTGGTGATTCTGCCAGTCTTCATGCAGCACTATGTGATGCTATCGCGCAACCTGCTCTATACCGGGGTGACGCGGGCCAAGCAGTGGGTCATTCTGGTGGGAGCACAAAAGGCGATCGCGCTGGCCGTGAAGCAAATCAAGTCGCAGCAGCGCTATACGAGATTGGCGTACCGTTTATGTTTCACGACTTGGTAAGTTACGAGCAGAGAAAATTAGATGTCGGTGATCGAGAATTTCAAGCCGGCATCAGTACCTCCATAATCTGAGCGATAGACCGTCCCTGAGCCAGGAGCCCCTGCGTCATCTCTA
>JAAHIC010000870.1 GCA_010671965.1 Leptolyngbya sp. SIO4C5 | reverse complement strand
GACCCCGCACCAAGTCTAGACACGCCTGCAGGACAGGATCAAGAGTACGGCCAGCAGTGGCTAAATCATTCAGGGCAAATTCAAGTTCGCTGCTGAGTTGGGAGTCACTCTGCAAAGCAATTGCCGTATTCGGCAAGGCGCGATCGCTCTGGGTTTGCAGCGTTTGAGCAAACAGCTGATCGGCGCTTTGGTGCAGCAGGGAAATTAAGACATTAACCGGATAGTCAAAACTACCAGGGCGTGTGGCATAGGTCACAAAGTCAGGCGCGTAGCGACTGAACTGCTGCAGACTGTATTCATTCAGCCAAAGCACAATGGGAAACTGGAACTGACGAAAATTGTCGCGCACCAGATTGTCCTGGGCCAGAACTGCCGGTAGTTGACTTACCTGATCTAGCCCCGTAATCAGCAAAACGCTAGGCGGAGCCGAAACTTTGAGCTGTTGGCTGATAGCCTGATAGAGAGAGGATATCTGAGTCTGGAGGTGCAGCACTTGAGCGTTAGCTAGCCGCTGCTGCAGGGACTCAGTCAGCAAATTCTGCAGGCGCTGATAGTTGCAGGGGGCAAACAGCAGGTAAAAAGAATCTCTACCCAAGGCGATCGCCCGCTGCAGATTTTCTAAGCTCTCCTGGTTGTGAGCCAAAATCGCTTCAGTCAAGTCTTTGGGCGTCATTCTAGACTACTCCTGGGACCTCTGACGCTGCCCCGCTTTAAATTTTTCGGTTTCGGCCAGCAGCGGATTGGCGTTGAACCACTGGCCGATTTCATCGCGATATTCATAGACCAGCAGATTGCGCAGCAGGGCGTTATAGTCTTCGTCACCCTGCACGCTGAGCTGCTGCACCGCCCGCAGCAGCAGCGCCCACTCAGGCTCCTCCACGATTCTAGCCAGGAAGTCCCGTTCGTCTCGAATCACGGTTTCAAGGGTTTGGCGGGAGAGGGGCGGATTTTGCCGCTGCAGACAGCCTACCAGTAGCCGCAGCAGGGTTCGCATATGTCCGCCGCTAATATCACAGAGGCGATCGAGCGTAGCGCTGTGATCAAACAGCTCTGTAATCTGCTCTAACCGAGCAGACTCACTCAAATCAGGGAAGGCGCGAGCAAGAATAACCTGCCGCATCAGGACTAATCCCGGCTCAAACAGCTCTCCCTGCCGCGTTCTGACCGGCACCATCGGCAATACCTTCAGGCCAATGCCAAAACGGTTGAGCAGACGCGGCTGATCGTTGGAAAACACGAGGGCCAGCGGAATAGTATAGACCACATGGCAGGCTAGCCGCTTAAGCTGATCGCCGCGATCGACAAAAATATAGGCGGGCTGAGTGCGATCGCCCACTTTGCGGGTGCTATCAATGCGATCGAGATTGTCCACAATCACAGCGAGTCCCTGCTTGCCCTGCTGCTTGAGCCGTTCGGTACCCGGCACGATAATTTCCTGATTAATGGCATCGATAATGCTTTTAGTGCGAGGTTCCAGAAAATTTTGCAGCTTACTCAGAAGCTCGTTACTTTCTTTCGCTCTGGCGGTGATGGAAGCAATCCCCATAGAAACGCTGATGTCAGAAACCTCAATCGGCGTGTTGAGAATGCGAGAAATTTCCCGCAGTAGGTTTTGAAAATAGGAAGGTCGCAGTTGAATCTGCGCCGCTTCTAGGCTGGCAGCAATGCGGCGGGCAATCACCAGCATGATATTGGTGATGTCAATGTTGCCCATCTCTAAGTCTTGGTCTGACTCAAAATAGACCACATGAAATCCAGCCGTTTCTAGACCTGACTTCAGCCGAAACAGCTCCGTTGACTTGCCAGAACCAATGTGGCCGGTAAAAAGCTGAGTAGTGGGCTGATTGGGAGAGAGCAGCACCACGGTCCGCTCTAGCTCCCGAATGATATCGCCCCCGCGTACGCTAGAGCAGTCAATGTAGTAGCGGGGATCGGTAATGGGCTGGCTGGGATTTGAGGCCCGGTAAAAGCGGCCTACGTCAATCGGCATGGTAAATCGCCGTCAATCAAGAGCAGGAGGGATAAAGTTCTGGTGCGCCTATCAGCAGCCAACGTCTTGCCTGATCAATACGGGCTATTATGAGCCGATATCTGATGTCGATGGGGATAGGCAAAGGAGCATCGTCTATCCCCATCGACATCAGATATCGGCTCATA
>JAAHIC010000087.1 GCA_010671965.1 Leptolyngbya sp. SIO4C5 | reverse complement strand
AATTCAGCTAGCTGAGAAAAATCTGAGAAATTGCGTAGAATCTGCCGCAACGACCTAGATCGTTTTTGCAAATTTCTGGCAAACCTCCCTCAGACAAACGTTTCCAAGTGATGCAGCTAAGGTATCAGAATAACTGTCAATTGGATAGTCTCAGAATCCTACACTTTAAAGTAAATTTAATCAGACCTACGACAGAATCAAGCTTTTCTATTTAGGCGGAAAAGTGAGGCTGTGAGTTGGCTGACTCAGTTACTCGCTAGCCAAAGGCGTCACCGTTACCCGATCACCCACTTCCAAGCCCAGCTCAGCCGCTCGGCCACTGCGTAGCTCAATCACCTGATCGATTAGAACCCGACCGGGGCCGTAAGTGGGACAAGGCTCGCTGATGCAGGGGGGAACTTCTGCCGCGATCGCCTGCACTTCGCCCTGCCGGAGAAACACCATGTCTAGTGGCACAGGCACGTTCTTCATCCAAAAGTTGGCGGGGCGAGGCGAACTAAACTGAAACAGCATACCGCGATCGGCGGGCAGTTCCGGGCGGTACATTAGGCCCAGCGCCTGCTGCTGAGAAGTCGTTGCCACTTCTAGCTGAATCACTTCGCCTTTGATCTCAGCTTCAGCCGTAACCGGCAATGTTTGAGCCAAATCGCTTTGAGGGGAGGGGGTGGGTACTGCGATCGCGGGTTCTTCTGATGCGACCGGCCTGTCAGTCACAGAGGGGTCAGCCGAAGTCAGAGAATCCGAAGAAGAGCAGCTCATCAGCAAAAAGCACAGTCCACACAGTAACCAGCGTACTTGAGCTACTGAAAACTGTCGCCAAAAGATTGCCGGGGTAATGTTCAGCGTCATACTCGGTTTTTAAGCCTCTCGTAGGACATAGCCAACGCCTCGCACCGTCTGAATCAGGCGTTTTTCGTTCTCGCCATCAATTTTAAGCCGCAGATAGCGAATATAGACTTCAATCACGTTGGATTCGCCCAAGAAGTCATAGCCCCAGACATTTTCTAAAATCTGTTCGCGGGTCAGCACTTCCCGGGGATGCTCCATCAGGTATTTGAGTAGCTCAAATTCTTTCATGGTCAAATCGATCGCCCGTTCGTTGCGGGTGGCGCTGCGGGTGGCCAAGTCCAGCGTTAGCTCAGCAAAGCGCAGTCGCTCATTGCTGACTTGCTCCGGCTGCAGGTAGAGCTGCACCAGTTGCAGAAAGTCTTCTGTGCGGTAGGGCTTTAAAAAGTAGTCATCCGCGCCAGATTCTAGGCAGGCAATGCGATCGGCGAGGGAATCTCGCGCCATCATCAGCAACATCGGTACCCGCAGTCCCTGCGATCGCAGATGTTTGCACAAATCGATACCAGATTCACCCGCCAGCAGGCGATCGATGATAATCAGAGCAGGCTGAGACGTTTGCGCTCGCTCTAGCCCTGAAGCGGCATCGTAGCTAACGATCGTTTCGTAGCCGAACTCTTTCAGATCGCTAGATAAATGAGCTGCTAGCTCTGGATTGGTTTCTATCAGCAGCACGCGGGGAACCGAATCTGTTGAAGCCGTGTTTATCATGGATGACCCATCAAGTTCAGGGTCAAGATGCTGCGCCCGGAAGCCACAGCCCTAGCCCAAAACACCATTTCACTACAGGGACGTTCTCAATCTAGCTTAGGTTGCCGCTCATGAATAGACGCCTATGACAGTTTGTCAATAAGAATTAATACTTAGTGGCTAGGGCAGTTCCACCGAGGTCGGCTTGGCAATGTGAGGCAGCCCCCACCCCAGTTTTTCCCGCAGCACCCGGAAGAACTCAGGCGTCTGTAGCCGAATGAACTTGGCAGAATGGGGCGATCGCTGCACCCGCACCTGATCGGTGGGCGAGACATAGCAGCCGCCGTTGCCGTCCACGACCATAACGAGCTGATCGGGGTTAGCGGAGGTAATGACCACAGGTTCGCTGTCGGGAAAGACCAGCCCCCGCGAAGCCAGAGAGTGGGGGCAAATGGGGATGAGCTGCATCACGGGTACATTGGGCGTGATCACCGGCCCGCCAGCGGAAAGAGAGTAAGCCGTCGAGCCGGTGGGGGTTGAGATGATGATGCCGTCGGCAGCGATATCTACCGGGGCGTGACGACCTACCGCCACCTCAAAATGGCACATGCTAGTCAGCGGCTCCCGGTGCAGCACCATTTCGTTGAGACACAGCGCCTCCCAGATCAGTACTGAGTCCTGAAATAGCTGTACCGTCAGCATGGCCCGCTGCTCAATTTCGTAATTATTGGCAAAGACGGCTTCGAGGGCAAACGGTAGCTGATTGAGATAGGCTTCGGTGAGAAAGCCCATATGCCCCGTGTTGATGGCCAGCAGCGGAATGCCTGCTGGCGCAGTCTGCCGACAAGCCGATAAAACGGTGCCATCGCCGCCCAGGACAATGGCAAAGGCCATGTCGGTATCAAACTGGGGCGGGACTAGGCTATCAATGGAGGTGTGGCAAATGGGATGATGCGGATCAGAATAGCCCAATAGCCCACCCACGCCTGTCGCTGAGAAGACGTCATAGCCGTGAACCATGAGCTTGTCTTTAAGTTCTTCAGCAACTTGACAAGCGGCAGGCTTAATATCGTTGTAAATAATGCCAACTTTGGGCACGCGCAAAGTCCAACCAGAAATCTCAACGCCTTCAGGACAAGGCTACAACCAAATTCCTCCAGCAGAGAGGGCTAGCCTGATCAACTGCAGCCAGCTTTATCGGATGTATAGTGCGTCCTTCTTCATTAGGCTACCGTTTTTGATGGCTATTTGGATAGAGGCTTTCAGCAGACATGGGCAGAAAACGGTTAGTTTGCGGTCGAGGTGACTCCTCGCTGAATTTTGAGCTAGCAGCTTATTTTTGCCCCAGGGGATCTAGATCTCTAGCCCAGCATGTCGCTATCTTAGCTGTAAGGAATCTTAATTTTGCCGTGACTCAAAAGCGTCTTCCCCAGACCACCGCCTATGTCCGTATTACTCATCAGTCTTGGCAGCACGGCAAGATTGAGGGAGAGGTGAGGGCCAACAACTACGAGTGGCAGTTTAAATGGCGCTTTCGGCAGGGGGCGCTGACGGTTGAACCGTCCTTGGGCAGAGCCTTGATTCGAGAACCCCTCAATCGGTTTTTAGAACAGTGTGACTATCAGCTAGAACCCGGCGGTGACTATTCGTTCACCATTCGGGCTCAGATTTAGCTCGTCAGCCGGTTCAAATAACGCTCAATCAGTAAAACGGCCACGATATCGTCAATGGGTCCGGGGGGTGTCCGCAAACCCTGAGGTAAAAGGCGCTGTAAGCCCTTGGGCGGATAGATTTGCCAATAGCGATCGCGGGCCTCTAGGCTACTGTTGCGCTCATCTACCAGGATGACGCGGGGGGAATCGGGCAGCTCACTGAGCTGTTGCCGCCAGGTTTTAGCTGTCGTCTGATCGCCTAGCACAATAGTAGAAACCGGAAAGGTTTGCTGTAGGGCACGAATGCGATCGAGCGCCGCTGCTGCAGAAATGACCTCCCGATGGCGCAAAATGCGATCGATGCCCATAATGGCAATACCACATTTATCTCGACCCGGATCGAAGCCTAAAATAACGGGCTGCCGTAGATTTGTCTCAGCGGGTAGCACAGAGTCTTGCCTCTTGGGAGCAGAAAGCCGAAGGGCTGCTTATTCCATCTTGGTTTAATTTTGCCGTGAAACATTAAAAATCATGAGTTTTAGAGATTTTAGGTGCGATCGCGCTGATTTTTTGCTAGAAATACGTGTTAAAGTGATTCAGTGATAGTACATTTGTACGCACTGCGGAAATAAGCTAGCCAGTGCATATTAAAAGCGTCGAACTTTCACATTTCAAATCTTTTGGTGGCACCACTAAAATTCCGCTATTGCCGGGGTTTACGGTGGTCTCTGGCCCCAATGGTTCTGGCAAATCCAATATTTTGGATGCGCTGCTGTTTGCTTTGGGGCTGTCTAGCTCTAAGGGGATGCGGGCGGAGCGGCTGCCCGATTTGGTGAATCAAAATCAAAGCAGTCGGCGTTCTACCTCAGAGGCCAGCGTTACGGCCACGTTTGACATCAGCGACGTGATGGAGCTGCTACAGCAGGAAGCGGAGCTGAACGACGCGGGTGAGCCGCCCAACGGCCACGTCGTTGGTTCGGCTAAGGTAGTGCCGCTGCCCACAGCGCAGGAGTGGAGTGTGACCCGGCGGCTGCGGGTGACAGCACAGGGTACCTACACTTCCAACTATTACATCAACGGCGAAGCCTGCACCCTCGGTCAGCTCCACGAGCAGCTCCAGCGCTTCCGCATCTATCCTGAGGGCTACAACGTGGTGCTGCAGGGGGACGTCACCAGCATCATCTCGATGAATTCGCGGGAGCGGCGAGAAATTATTGATGAGCTGGCCGGTGTCGCCGCCTTCGATCGCAAAATTGACCAGGCTAAGCAAAAGCTAGACGCGGTGAAAGACCGGGAAGAACGCTTCCATATCGTAGAGCGAGAGCTCAACGTGCAGCTAGAGCGCTTGGCCCAGGATCGGCAGAAAGCGGAAAAATATCAGCAGCTTAAGGCCAAGCTGCAAGAGCGGCTGCTATGGGAAACCGTCTTAGGCTGGCAGCAGCAGCAGCAGCAAATTCAACAGCTTGCGGTTCAAATCGAGCAGGGCGATCGCCAGCGAGTTGAGCTGACTCAGAGCATTGAAGACCTGCAGCAAACCATTGAGCAGGCTACTGCCGTCTTAGCGGACTTGAACCAGCGGGTTAAGGCTCTGGGGGAAGAAGATCACTTGGCCCTGCAGTCTACCCTGGCGACTCAAGAAGCCGAACGCCGCCAGCTCCAGCGACAGGAAACCGATCTGAAGGCGGCTCGCCAAACCCTAGGCGATCAGCTCGCGCAGGCGCAGGCCAATATTCAAGTCTATTTGCAGTCTTTAGAACAGATTGAGCAACAGCTCGGTCACACCTTGCAGCAGGCTCTGGCTGAGCAACAGCGGGCTTTGGAAGTAGCGCAGGCCGAGCTAGACCAGCGCCGCGCCGCCACCGATGCCATTGCTAATGCTTCTCAAGCCTGGGTACAGGCCCAGACGGAGCATCGCCATCAGCTAGAAGCGCTGCAGCAGCAGCTCGCCCCCAAGCAGGCCGAACAGGTGCGGCTCCAGGAGCGGATTCAACAGCTTACCCTGAAACAGCAGCAACAAAGCGAAACCCTGCGATCGCTGGCTGAGTCTATTCAGGCCATGCCCCAGCAGCAGGCTGCCACCGCCCAGAGTGCTGCCCAGCAGCGGGTACAAGATCTGGCTCAGGCCGTAGCCGCTAGCGAACAGGCGCGTCAGGTACAGCAGGAAACCCGCGATCGCCTGCTGCAAGAACAGCGGGACAAGCAGCGTCAGCTCGACAAGCTCGAAGCTCAGGCTCAGGCTCTGCAGGAAACTCAGGGCACCCAGGCGACTAAGGTATTACTCAATGAAGGGCTGAGCGGAGTCTGCGGTCTGGTCGCCCAGCTTGGCCGGGTTGATCCGCGCTATCAGCTAGCCCTGGAGATTGCCGCCGGGGGCAGGCTGGGCTATCTGGTCGTGGAAGACGATCGGGTGGCCGCTGCCGGGATTGACCTGCTGAAGCGGCGGCGGGCCGGACGGGCTACTTTCTTGCCTCTCAACGCCATTCGCGTTCCCCGCTTTACGCCAGTACCAGCCTGGAAGCGGCCAGAGGGCATGGTGGACTATGCGGTGAACCTGATTGACTGTGAGCCTGCCTACCAGGATGTGTTTGCCTATGTGTTTGGCAATACGGTGGTGTTTGAGCAGCTAGCTGAGGCGCGACGGCATTTGGGCCAGTTCCGCATTGTTACCTTAGAAGGCGAACTGCTAGAAACCAGCGGCGCCATGACCGGCGGCAGCCTACTCAACCGCCAAGGGCGGCTGCATTTTGGCACCGTAGAGGCAGCCGAGTCGGCTGAAGCAGTGGCCCTGCGCGATCGCCTGCAGGAGATCGATCGGATCTTGCAGCGCTGCGAGCAGTCCCTGGCCCAGACCCAACAGCAATACCAGCAGCAGTCTCAGGAGCTGATCGAAGCCAAACAGCACTACCGGGAACTACAGCTTCAAATTGAGCAGGCCAACAGCCAGCTCCGGCAGCTCCAGCAGCAGCAGGCCGCCGCCCAGCAGCACCAGGAGAAGGGCCATCAAGAACTTGTGGCTGCTCAAAATCAGCTCCAGCTTCTCTGCCATGAGATGCCCGCCCTAGAGCGTCAAATTGAAGCAGAACGAGGGGCTTTAGCCGAGCTAGAGCAGTCTCAAACTCACAGCGAGTGGCAGGCGGCGCAGGCGCAGGTACGGCAGCTAGAAACCCAGGTGGCTGAGTGTCAGCAAGCCCTCAGAGCTACCGAGCAGCGGCAGCAATCGTTGCAGGCTGAGCAGCAGCGCCTACAGGAAAAGCTGCAGCAGACCCAGGCTCAAATCCGCGACTACCGCCAGCAGCAGCAATCCCAAGTCAATCAGCAAACGGCCCTAGCGGAGCAGCAGGCCAAGCTAGAGGCTGAGATTATTCACACCCGTGCCGCCCTGGCTGAGTTGGATAAAGTCTTGGCCGAGGAGCGAGAGAAGCGCGATCGCGCTGAGCGACAGCTCAAACAGCAGCAGGTCAACCTGCAGCAGCTTGACTGGCAGCGACAAAAGCTGGAAGAAGTGCAGCAAGAACGCCAGCAGCGACGACAGGCGCAGCAGCAGGCGCTAGCGGAGCAGGCCCAGGAACTGCCTGACCCCCTGCCGGAAATTCCGCCAGATACTGATTTAGAGAAGCTGAGACAGCAGGTGCGATCGCTGCAAAAGCGCCTAGAAGCGATGGAGCCAGTCAACATGTTGGCTCTAGAAGAATACGGTCGCACCGAAGAGCGGCTGAACGAACTCACCGACAAGCTGACAACCCTAGAGGAGGAACGCACCGAGCTGCTGCTGCGGATTGAAAACTTCACGACCCTGCGCTGCAAAGCCTTTAAGGAAGCTTTTACCGCCGTCAACACCAACTTTCAGGCCATTTTTGCTGAGCTATCGGATGGCGACGGTCACCTGCAGCTCGACGACCCGCAAGATCCGTTCAACGGCGGCTTAAACCTGGTGGCTCATCCCAAAGGGAAACCCGTACGACGCCTAGCTTCGATGTCGGGTGGTGAAAAATCCTTAACGGCCCTCAGCTTCATTTTTGCCCTACAGCGCTATCGTCCTTCACCGTTCTACGCCTTTGATGAGGTCGATATGTTCCTGGACGGAGCAAACGTAGAGCGATTAGCTAGAATGATCAAACATCAGGCCCAGCAGGCTCAATTTATTGTGGTGAGTTTGCGGCGTCCGATGATCGAATCGTCAGAACGCACAATTGGGGTGACTCAGGCAAGGGGGGCATATACTCAAGTTTTGGGTCTGACCCTGGAGCCAAAGAGTGCTTCAATGTAGTTCTGTTAACTTATTGTAATCCTCGGTAAGATGTACATCTAAGTATGTAGGTGTACACGCCCCGATTCGAGATTGAGACTCGATATGACTTTTGAACAAAGCCGATTACGCTCTGATTTATTAGGTACGCAGGTAATCACTCGCAATGACGGTAAGCGCCTTGGCATCATCAGCCAGCTTTGGGTGGATGTCGATCGCGGCGAAGTGGTGGCGCTGGGGCTGCGAGAAAACATCCTTTCCGGTGTGGTTTCTAGCACTGAGCGGGTGATGTTGCTCAGCAGTATTCGCCAAATTGGGGACGTAATTCTGGTGGACGACGAGGATGCGATCGAAGATGACATCAGCGTCGCTCCCTATAGTACTTTGGTCAGATGTGAAGTCATTACCGAGGCGGGCGAGTCCCTAGGACGAGTGCGCGGCTTTAAGTTTGATGTGGTGACGGGCAAGATTGAGTCTTTGGTGATTGCCTCTTTGGGACTGCCTCAAATTCCCGATCAGGTGGTTAGCACTTATGAACTGCCGATTGACGAAATTGTCAGCAGCGGCCCCGATCGCCTAATTGTATTTGAAGGGGCAGAGGAAAAGCTGGTTCAAATTACGGTGGGTATTCTGGAGCGGCTGGGCATTGGCAGCCCGCCCTGGGAGCGAGATGCTGAAGATGCCTACATCATGCCGGTGTCTACTTCCAATCAGCTTCCTTCTGGTTTAGAAACGCCGGTTGAGCCACCAGCGATGCGGGAACGGCCTCCGGTGGTTGAGGAGCGCTGGAGCGATGATGATTGGAATGAGCCAGAGCCGCTGCCGATGGAGCCGCTGCCCCGACAGGAAGCGAAGCTAGAAGCCTACGCGGATGATTTTGAAGAAGATAACTGGAGCGATGCGACGCCGCCCCAGGAAACCTACGCGGTTTATTCTGAGGACGAGGATGTCACTGGAGATGTCTGGTCTGATGACGATGCTCCCGAACCTTATGAAGCGCCGCCGGTAAACCTGCCGCAGAAGAAGAAGGTGACGGAGTATGAGGAAGAACTGGACTACTAAGCGGGCCAAATTGCTTTGATTGCTCTGCCTCAGCCGGTCTGAGGCTTTTTTGTGGACGGGCGATCGCTCAGCAATTTCCTCACGATGTCTTCGGCGCGGATGGGGAGGTGTTTTTGCGAGCGGGAAGGCGTTTTTGCGGTTGGCTTTGATATGTCTGGATTACGGCGATCGCCCCTTTTAATCATCCGCGCACTAGGCAGAGCAAGGGATTTGGGCATTTGACTGTGGTATTTTTCTGTCTGACAGGCTATACTCGAAGCGATTCGCGCAACGTACCTCGAAAACTCAATACACATAGGCTTTTCAAAGGCCCGCCGCTGAAACCCACCCAAACCCCTCTAAGGGATTGAAACTTATCCTGACAACTTTGCTGGATATGCTTTATGCGCTGAAACCCACCCAAACCCCTCTAAGGGATTGAAACTAGAGGGGAGAGGACTTCTCGGAGTACAGCAAGCGTCGGGCTGAAACCCACCCAAACCCCTCTAAGGGATTGAAACCGGCCCAGCAGACCTGTAGCCCCCTGACACTTGCACCGCTGAAACCCACCCAAACCCCTCTAAGGGATTGAAACGTGACCGGGTAATGCACTGCGCCGCTACCTGGGGTTTGCAAGCCGAAACCCACCCAAACCCCTCTAAGGGATTGAAACAATGTTCTCACTCTTCTATCGGCGCTACACAATGCGTACGCCGAAACCCACCCAAACCCCTCTAAGGGATTGAAACAGGACCAGTCTGAGCGGACGCCACTTCCGTGTAAGCAACTGGCCGAAACCCACCCAAACCCCTCTAAGGGATTGAAACATTTTTCTCATTTTCCGTGATTCAGATAGGGTGTGGCCGAAACCCACCCAAACCCCTCTAAGGGATTGAAACATAAATTTTCATTAGTCGAGCAAATGAACCGTTCTAGCCGAAACCCACCCAAACCCCTCTAAGGGATTGAAACAGCTACAGCAAGAGGCGCTAGAGAACCACCGCAGGGAAGCCGAAACCCACCCAAACCCCTCTAAGGGATTGAAACCCCGCTAATGAAACCGGCCGCAATTTCACAGTCAGATCCGGTTTTGTCAAAGAAATTTATTAAGATTAAGTTAATTCATTAAAGACGCGGCCCTAGAATGGCCCCGTAGTCTGACCGCATCTACAATTTTCTTAAAGCAATTCTTTATAAGTGTTGAAGGATTAGTGTCCTGTATCCCTCAGCAGCCAGTTTCCCGCGTTCAGCGATTATACTGAAAGCCTAGGCTTCCTGAGCTGAGCAACAAAGCTATCGCCAACTTGCTGACAGAATCGGGGTTTCCACCGCTTGCATCATCTGCCAACAGCCTCGACCTATGTTGAGATCGCAAACTGAGGAAGGCTACGACGAATATGTGGCTGAACTGCTGAAGTTTAGCTCCAAAGCGACGCAGCAGAAGCTTCAGACGCGGCAACAACTGCAGCAAAGCGCCGACGAACATACGCTATCCCGTCCGGCTGGCCTGCCGGAATACTCAGACTCCATTGCCACCTCGACCCTACAGGCTGCCTATTTAATTGCCCTTGATACCCACGCCGATCCGGTAGCCCCGCTCCGCTACCGAGACTTAGCCGCCTTAGACGAAATGTTTGGGGATATACAAGTTTCAGAAATTGAAGCTGACATTTTGCAGCATCTGAGCTGGATGTATCCTGAACCCTGTTGGGATGATGACCCCTACGAGTTTTTACACGGCTATATCTAGCTGTGGGGAGCCTCACCAGGAGACTCCCCACATAGCCGCACTCTTAGAGCTAGTCGCTAAAGCTAGAACGGTATGTCATCGTAATCTGGCTCCTCTGCGGGTGCCTCATAGGTCGGTACGGCTGGCTTAGCAGGCTGTACCGTAGGCTGCGGCGGTGGCGATTGGCTGCTGGTCGGCGGTGACGAGGCCACAGGGGCTCCATCACTGGTAAAGGCCACGTCTAAGCTGGCGGGATCGAGGCGGTGAATCCGCTGGGCTGTTAGCTCTGCCAGCTTTTCGCGAAAGCCTTCAGGCCGTTCAACCGTATTCATCGCCAAACGCCCCTCTATCAAAACGCGATCGCCCGCGTGATACTGAGCCTGGATCTCTTGGGCCAGGTTGCCCCAGCCCACCACCTTAATCTGAGATGAGGTTTCATCAGGCCGCAGCCCAGGAAACTGAATGA
>JAAHIC010000869.1 GCA_010671965.1 Leptolyngbya sp. SIO4C5 | reverse complement strand
TCCCCGACTTTCAGACAAGATGGTGAGCTGGCTGTTCCGCACCATGCTGGGAATCTTAGCCGTATACATCTTTTGGCAAGCCTGGCAGAGCTATTCTACTTAAACTGGACTGGCTGACAGCTTGGGTTTGGCTCAATTCCAGAAATGTACTCCACTTCAAGGCGTATTTGTATTCCAGACAACATCTGCCTATAGACCGAAGGCATTGTCAGACTTATTGGTTAACTTTTGTGAAGTGCTTTTTAAGCATAAGGCTGTTTGATCGGCATAAATGCTGTCTATTAGAGATCTAATTAAATGAACTTACTTCAACCTTTTGCCAAGCGGCTGCTGATAGGTCTAGCTGGTTTGGGGGCTGTAGCTACGCTAAGCGCCTGTGAACCTAATGATACGTCTACTGTTGAGCCTACGGGAGAAGACCCTGCTGCCGTTGAGACGGAACCGACTGAGGAGCCGATGGCGACTGAGTCCGGCGAGAGCGTAGTGGAAGTCGCTGCTGGCGATGAGTCGTTTAGCACGCTAGTTACGGCGATTGAAGCAGCTGGCCTGGCAGATACCCTGTCAATGGGCGGCCCCTACACCGTCTTTGCGCCGACTAATGAAGCCTTTGAAGCTCTGCCAGAAGGTACTTTGGAAACATTGCTGATGCCTGAAAATCAGGAGCAGCTAGCGCAGATTCTCGCCTATCACGTCGTTTCCCAGGAAGTTACTTCCGCAGAAATCACCGAGGGCGAAGTGCCTACGGTTGCAGAGGCTCCCCTCGACATTGCTATTGATGAGTCAGCCGGAACCGTGATGGTCAATGGCGCAACTGTTGTACAGCCTGACGTGCAAGCTAGCAACGGGGTTATTCATGCCATCGATCAGGTGCTCTTACCGCCCGATGTAAACCTCTAGGCTACGCGGCTTAAACCCGTATTTTTCGCCTCTTCGCTCCAGTCAGACTCGATCTGGCTGGAGCAAAATTTTGCTGAACGGGGAGCCAACCGCTCATTCGACGGCCCTGACTGGATAGAAGGCGCGATCGCTGATTGAATAGCGCCAGGCAATTCCTTCTGGATCCTGCAGCTTTGACCAGTCGAGAAAGTCGGGGGTCTGCTTGCGGCGGTGAATGATTTCAGTAGAAAGCTCAAAGCGGCGGGCTAGAGCTGCCGGGCTGAGGGCTGTGCTGGCATCTGATTCGAGAGACATCTTCTGAATTTGCAGGGGAGGGGCTACCGGACTGGGGGGTGGAATGGTCAGGCTGTAGAAACGATAGAGGACATCGCCGTAATCGGTCGGTTCAAACAGGGCAGAGAATTCTTTGGCCCGCACATTCAAATAAGCTTTAGCCTTTTGGGGGCTGAGATTAGCCGTCATCGCAAAGTCTAAGGCGCTGATACGCCCCTGATGCTGCCGTAGAAAATCGTAAAAAATCTGGTTGAGCTGGCTTTCTTCACTGCGAATCTGCGATCGCCACCGTTTCCAGAGCAAAAAAACACTCACGCCTAAACCTGCCGCTATCAGCCAGGGTAGCAGCACTCTCACAATTGAATAAATCAAAAACAGCAGAACCAGCAGCCCTATGCCATACAGAAGCCGGTTGTCTGGATTGACCATCGACGCCCTAAGAAACTTTCACGCGGCTAAAAGCCCTACCTTATTTTGATATTAGATCTTTTAGGCAGGTAGGCGCAGGGACAATGCGCTGAGAAAATGCAGCAGCGGATGGAGAAACTTCCCCATCCGCTGTTTTACCGTATTTCAGATTCAGTAAATCCCTGAGTTTTGACTTTAGCCCGTCAGCTACCGAACCGGCTGAACAAACCGGGAGCCGGAAGCAGCACCAGACTAGTC
Source organism: Leptolyngbya sp. SIO4C5 (assembly GCA_010671965.1). Taxonomy (GTDB): domain Bacteria; phylum Cyanobacteriota; class Cyanobacteriia; order Phormidesmidales; family Phormidesmidaceae; genus Sphaerothrix; species Sphaerothrix gracilis. Next base: position 327 of record JAAHIC010000869.1, on the reverse strand, counting down.
AATAACGGTTTCTGCATCCATCTGTGGATTAGCAGCCGTGGTCAACTGAGGTGTAGCTAGAATCTGCGAGTAGAGAGGTACAGAGCGATCGGCAATTAGCGGCAGGGCGCTTTGGGCGCGGTTGGCCACCTCAACGGTCTTAACGTTGTAGGTTTGGATGGCAATCTGCGGGTAAAGGCCAATGGCAATAATGGGGACAATCAGACAGAGAGCGATGAACGATTCTCTGGGCTTAATGTCGGAGAACTGGGCCGAAATTTCTGCCAGGGCCGGACTCGGCTCACCGTAGAAAATGCGGCGCAGCATCGAAAGCAGGTAAATCGGAGA
>JAAHIC010000868.1 GCA_010671965.1 Leptolyngbya sp. SIO4C5 | reverse complement strand
TCTTAACGGAGCCTGTGCTTGGAGTGTAAGACAAGTTTAGTCGTTGTCGTCTTATGCTGGTATGAAACTTGTCCAACTCGTGAGTGCCTGTGATAGAACCAAATAACTCAGAGATTTAATTGGGGGTATTGTTCCCTTGATCCCTCTGCAATTTGCTGTGATTTATGGATGGAGTGATTAGGACATTATGGCGGGGCAAATCTTAGGCGATCGCTATGAACTAGAGAAGCAGCTCGGTAAAAAATCCGGACGCTGGACGTTTGCAGCGCGAGATCTGCAAGATCAGGTGCCTGTAATTCTAAAACTGCTCTTTATTGATGACGATCTGCAGCCTACTGACCTGAAACTCTTCAAGCGAGAAATCGAAGCCCTTCAGCAAATTAATTATCCAGGAACACCTCGACACCTAGATTATTTTGAAATTACGCTGCCCAGAGATGGCAAAGCTCTGGCGTTAGTGCACAGCTATGTCAGAGGCATTTCCTTGGCCAAAAACCTGCAGCAGGGTCGCAGGCTTAAGGAAGCGGAAGCTCAGTATGTGGCTGAGAAAGTACTAGAAGTTCTAGTCTACTTGCATCAGCACAGCCCCCCCATCGTACACCGGGATATTCGCCCTAGTAATATCCTACTAGAGAAAGATGTGGCTGGTGGCTGGCCACAGGTCTATTTGATAGATTTTGGCTCGGTTAAGTCTTTGACGCCGGGGAGTACGGCGTTTACTAAAGTTGGCTTAGACGGCTATGTGCCGCCGGAGCAGAGCGGCGGGCGAGCGATGACCGTTTCTGATCTCTACAGTTTAGGAGCCACTTTGATTGCGGCGATGACGGAGCAGCATCCGACAGATCTCCAGGTCGGGATGAAAATTGAATTTACGTCCATCGTCACTCTCAGTTCTGACTTTGCCAACTGGCTAGAGCGTATGGTAGCTCCCACCCTGAATCAGCGCTGGTCGTCAGCTGCTGACGCCTTAGCGGCTTTACAGTCTATTCGCGCTGATCAGTGCTAGGCAGCAGCGGACATCGCGGCGGCGGTCAGCTCAAAGTTAGCCGTTACCGTCTGCACATCGTCTAGATCTTCCAAGGCATCCATCATCTTCAGCAGCGATCGCGCCTGATCGGGGTCATCTACCGTCAGGGTATTGCCTGGAATCCAGCGTAGTTCTACATCAGAGACAGCGTAACTTTGCCGCAGCCTTTGGCTCAGTTTTTCCAAAGATCCGGGGGCACAAAAAACTTCAGCCCCTGCCGTTTCATCAATTTCGGTTAGCTCGTAGGTTTCGGCTCCGCCCTCTAGAGAAGCCTCTAGCAAAGCTTCTTCGTCTAGCGGCCCGCATAAAGCCACGACGCCTTTTTGCTCAAACATCCAGCCTACGCAGCCCGTTTCCCCCAGGTTGCCGCCATTTTTGCTAAACGCAGCCCGCAAGTCGGCAGCAGTGCGATTGCGGTTATCGGTAAGTGCTTCAATTAAAACCGCTACGCCTCCTGGTCCGTAGCCTTCGTAGCGCATGGCTTCTAGACTGTCGCTGTCTCCTTCAAGCTGGCCGGATCCTTTAGCGATCGCCCGGTCGATATTGTCATTGGGCACGCCAGCCGCCTTGGCCTTATCAATCGCTGTTCGGAGCTGAAAGTTGCCTTCGGGATCAGCGCCACCCGTGCGAGCAGCGACAATGATCTCCCGTGAGAGCTTGGCAAAGACCTTGCCCTTCACCGCATCGACGCGGGCTTTTTGGCGCTTGATATTCGCCCACTTACTATGACCTGCCATATCCGTTGCTATTTCAAAGCTGAGCCAGTGCCAATTTTAGCAATTCTGAAGGGGATCGCTTTTGTGCAGTCGAGGCTGTCTCGCTAGCGAGTCATAACAGCCGACCTAGCCGCTTAGCCAAAGCGAGCCGCTTTTAGGGCTGCTCCAATTAGCCCCACCTCAGGGTTCAGCACAACGTGCACGGGCACTTTTTCTAGCAGGTTGCTCACCCGGCCTTTATGCCCAAAAGCACTGATAAAACTGCCCGAACGCATCAGGGCAATATTCTTGGCGGCAATGCCACCGGCAATATATAGACCGCCATAGGGCAAGAGCTTGAGGGCCAAATTTCCGGCTTCGGCCCCGTAGGCTGACACAAAGATTTCCATTGCTTTCTGAGCGAGGGGATCGCCCTGTTCAGCCGA
>JAAHIC010000867.1 GCA_010671965.1 Leptolyngbya sp. SIO4C5 | reverse complement strand
TGAAACAGGTCGTGGACCGGCTGAAGAATGGGATCATGGTGAAAGCGTTCTTCCGTCCAGGGCAGGGGTAGCTCCATTACCAACCAGCCCGGTGCTGGGTTGGCACTGCCAATGGGGTCTTCGCCATTAGCTTTAGATACGTCTGAGCAGAACTTGCATTCGGCGGTTAACGGCGATGCGGTCATGATAGTCACCTACTGTGGTTGGGCGGGGAGAAGCTGCACTTTGAGTTCTTCTAGATATAGCTCAGTACCAATGGGGCCTGGTAATCCTCGACAAAGATAGGTTGGGATGAAATAGACTCGTCCGGATTTGCTGGCGTTGAGGGATTGGGCGATCGCATTCTCTTTCCAACTTTGCTGCAAGGGGCTTAATTGCTGTTGTTCAAAGGTATCCATGTCTTTGAACGGGTTGAATTTGCCGGGGTTACTGCTCCCAAAAAGAACAACTGAATCGGCATTGTTAAGCTGGGATAGGGCCTCCCAGGAAACAGTAACGCTTGAGTTCTTCGGATCGGTTGCATCCCATCCCGGCGGGTAAACGAGTTGAAATCCTAAGTCTGCAATCAGGGAACCACAACTATCTGACTTGCCCACCAGATAAATGCTTGAAACTGGCTCTGCATTCAGCATGAGAACTTCGGGATGAGTCGCCACCACAGGCGCAAACTCAGCCCGGGCAGCAGCGATTTGTTGCTGTCTCTGGGCAATCAGTTCTTCAGCTTTTTCAGGTTGCCCGACAGCCTGAGCCACTACCTGTAGATTCATCTGGTCAGCATCAAACCAGTCCAACAGCACGGTTGGGGCAATTTGCGAGAGCCTTGCATACTGAGCTTCATGAAACTCAGTCACCAAAATTAGATCGGGCTTCAATTCGACCAACGTTTCGATCGACGGTGTAAAGACCTGACCCAGGTTGACAGGTTGAGTGGTGATACGATCGCCTAAATAGGGAATTTGTTGAGCCGGATTATCATAGTTAGCCTGACTCAACTCAAAGTAGCCCGCAAATCCGGCGGGCTGCACATCCAGAGCTAGCAACAGTTCTAGTAAATTCGGTCCCAGCACGGCAATGGTTTGGGGTTGCCCACAAATTTCGGTTTCTCCCATGTTGTGGGAAACGGTGCGGCAGTCTGCTGCTGTCGGTGATGAGGTGAGGGGAGTATTGTTGGTCGTGACTCCATGACAGGCGGCGATCGCAACTGCCACAAGGAGCGCCAGTACTAGCTGTTTAGTGAACGAAAAGTCTTTCATCCTATCTAATCCCCCTTACCCTTCGGTCAGTTTGCTTTTTAGATCGCGCAGCAAAACGCTCTGATTCAGTTCACAGCGCTAGCAATTGTTCTTTGAGTGCTTTGAGGTATAGCTCAGTGCCAATAGGGCCAGGTAAGCCAAAGCACAGATAAGCTGGGATAAAGTAAACCCGCTCATTTTTACTTGCGGGCAAAGACTGCGCGATCGCGTTTTCTTGCCATGCTTGCTGTACCTGTTTCAGTTGTCCTTCACTGAAATTTGGGGCAGATTGCTCAGGGGCAAAATTGAAGCCTAACAGGACAATCGAATCTGCCTCGTTCAGTTGGGATAATGTTTCTAGCGATAGAGGAATCGTTGGGTTGTTCAATGTTGCTGCCTCCATACCTGGGGGATAGACCAGTTGAAACCCCAACTCCTGCACCCGTTTGCCACAAATGCTGTTGCGATCGGTGACCAGATTAAACTGCTGCGCTTCAACAGAAGACAGCAGTGCAATCTCAGGATAGGAAGCTACGACGGTCGCCAACGCTTGACGAGTGGCGGCAATCTGCGTTTCCATCTGCTTGAGTTGCTGCTCGGCCTGGTCAGTGCGCTCAACCGCCTGGGCGATCGCCCGCAAATTGGTTTCCACCGCATCCCATTGCAACACCAGAGTTGGGGCAATATTCGAGAGCATTTCGTATTGAGGATTGTTGTTCTCAGTGACCAAAATTAAGTTGGGGTTCGCTCTGAGCAATGCCTCGGTGGAAGGGCTATAGTCCAGTCCTACATTAATCGGCTGAGTCGTGATGCGATCGCCCAAGTAGGGAATTTGTTCAGCAGGATTGTCATAGTCGCCCTGATGAAAGGCAGCATGGTCGGCATAGCCAACGGGCTGAACGTCAAGCGCTAGGAGCAGTTCCAACATATTGGGACC
>JAAHIC010000866.1 GCA_010671965.1 Leptolyngbya sp. SIO4C5 | reverse complement strand
TAGCCATCCCCTCGTCAGAGCTGGATTTATGCTCTGCAGCAGTGGTTCAAAGGGCGATCGCGGCTACAGGTTGAACAGGCTCAAGATGCCAGAGGCAACTACTGGTGGTATGCCCACGATCCCAACACAGGCAAAACCCTCTACGCAGAATCTGCTGGCGAAGTGATCAGCTGGATTGAGCAGAACCGTCTAGGCGTTTAGGCAGCGGCGATCGCCTGCTCTAAAACACCTTGAAACAGCCTGATGCCGTCGGTGTAGCCCAGCGCTGGATCAGAAGCGCGTTCTGGGTGGGGCATCATGCCTAAGACGTTGCCCGCTGGGTTACAGATACCGGCGATATTGTGCAGGGAGCCGTTGGGGTTGCTGGCATCATTCACGCCGCCTGCAGCATCGCAGTAGCGCAGCAGCACCTGCTCATTGTCTTCTAAAGACTGCAGCGTCTCAGCATCAGCGTAATAGCAGCCTTCACCGTGGGCGATAGGCAGCGTAATGACTTCGCCTTTTTTGTACTGCTGCATCCAGGGCAGATCGGTGCGTTCCACTTTCAGCGGTGCGCGATCGCAAATAAAGTTTAGGTTGCGGTTGCGCACTAGGGCACCGGGCAACAGCCCCACTTCAGTCAAAATCTGAAAGCCATTGCAGATTCCCACCACTAGCTTTCCCTGCTGAGCGTGTTCAATCGTGGCCCGCATGGCTGCCGAAAACTGGGCAAGTGCCCCGCAGCGCAGATAGTCGCCGTAGCTGAAGCCTCCCGGCACCACCACCACGTCAACATCGGCCAGATCGCTGTCTTGGTGCCAAATCAGGCGCGTGGGCAGACCGAGCAAATCGCGGGTGACATAAGCCACATCGCGATCGCAATTGGAACCGGGAAAAACAATAACGCCAAACTTCATAGCTGTTAAATCTGGGAAAGGTGAGCCGCATCCATCTTTTCGCTACAACCTGAACCGCCACTAGGCGATCGCCGCTGCCGTTTCTAACTCAAAGCGGTAGTTTTCAATCACGGGATTAGCCAAGAGCTGATCGCACATGCGATCGAGCTGCGCGCGGGCGGCAGCTTCGTCTTCAGCCGTCAGCGACACTTCAATATATTTACCAATACGCACCTGCTCAACATTGGTATACCCCATATGTTCTAAGCCAGAGCGTACGGCTGTCCCAGCGGGATCAAGCACAGACGGGCGCAGCGTGACATAGATTTTGGCCTGATACTGATTTGCCACAGCAATTTTTAGCGATTTTTATCTAATAATGACGCCCTTCGATCCTACCGCATCTCAATCACAGCGGCTAAGCTGCGAAAATAGAAGAAACGGCAGAGGCGAGAGAGCATGAAAGCGCGACGAACCCGTAGTCAAGATCAGGTTTTTAAGGCATTACAGTCTTTAAAGCGGGGTATTTCAGCCCAGGATCTCTATGTAGAGCTGCGGCAGCAAAACTGCAGTATGGGTCTGGCAACCGTCTATCGCGCCCTAGACTCGCTGAAGCTAGAGGGAGTGGTGCAGGTGCGGACCTTACCGAACGGGGAATCTCTCTACAGTTCAGTGCAGGAAGATCGGCACCATCTCACCTGCCTGCAGTGTGGTAGCTCCATTGCGATCGATGAATGTCCGGTGCATGAGCTAGAAACCCATCTGCATCAGTCTCACCAATTCAAGATTTTTTATCACACCCTGGAGTTTTTTGGTCTGTGCCCGGACTGCCAGCAGGACATGGCGGAAGCCGCGTCTTAGGGGTGGAGATAGGGACTGGCTGCGATCGCGTCGAACGGAAGTCAGCCAGACTAGGATTAATGAATCTACCAGGTTTGTTGAACCCTGAGATTTTTATTTTCAATTCGTCACTTTTTAATCTTGCCTCGCTCAGGCCCGTACAATGAGGTTTGGCTGTAAAAACCGCACTCTTGCAAAGGAGATAGACAATGCCACAGGCCGTTGGCTCACTTGAAACAAAAGGTTTTCCCCCTGTGCTGGCAGCAGCAGACGCCATGGTCAAGGCAGGTCGGGTAACGCTGGTTAACTATATTCGGGCGGGGAGTGCCCGGTTTGTGATCAACATTCGGGGAGATATCTCTGAGGTCAAAGCAGCGATGGCAGCCGGGGTAGAAGCGGCTGAAAATGCGCCGGGAGGAGTTTTAGAAACCTGGGTGATCATTCCGCGCCCGAATATAGA
>JAAHIC010000865.1 GCA_010671965.1 Leptolyngbya sp. SIO4C5 | reverse complement strand
CATTAATTAAACTTCTTCGGAAGTTGAATTAATGGAAACGGGAGTTTTGATATGATCAAAACTCCCGTTTCTCTTTTAAATATATGTGTATCTTTAGAACTCAATAGTTCATTTGCATCTCCACAATAACCAGGAAATACAGGCGTATTGCCATTAAAAGTTCCGTGATTCCGCCAGTGAAACAAACCAGACTAATTGGGGTTAATAAACCTAGCAAAAACCATAAATAGAAAAACTAAACAGACCAAACCGTCCGTGCCTTCTACACTTATCAAACCAATTCCTGAACTCGCCACTCTATGCAGAAATCAGCAGCTTCTGTTCCCGCTTCAGAAACCATTTGCGTCAGTTCACTCAACGCCCTAGCCTACTGTAAACGGCTTTTTTATCTGCAAGAAGTTGAAGGCTTACGCGAAGCCAATGCCGATATTTATGAAGGACTCAGGCTTCACGCCAAACTCGAAAAAGAAAGCACTGACGAATGGCATAACTTCATATTAGAAAATACCGAGCTTGGTCTACGCGGCAAGGTAGATGCCCTCAAAACCAGAGCCGGACAAATCATCCCCTACGAACACAAAAAAGGACGTTCATACCGCGACAGCCAAAATCAACCCCAAGCTTGGGAAAGCGATCGCCTCCAAATCCTCGCCTACGCTTGCCTGCTAGAAGCCGAACTCGGCGTTTCCATCCCAGAAGGCCGCATTCGCTACCACACCGACAACGTGCTGGTGCATGTTTCTCTTGATCAGCAAGGCCGCCAAGACTTATCAGCTGCAATCACCCAAGCCCGACAGCTCCAAGCTACCTCCACTCGTCCACCCGTTACTCAGAATCAAAATCTCTGCGATCGCTGCTCACTCGCCTCAGTCTGCTTACCTGGAACCAACCGCCTCACTCCACGCCATTTACTAAGCAAGCATTCTCGAACAAGCTGAAAAAGCAATTAAGTCATTTTCACCGCATCCACCACATAAGCCGCTTCCAACACCCGCGCCACCAACGACAGCGGATTATTCGATGCGCCGCAATAGTCACCCCGCTGAGTCAAATCCGCGATCGCCTGATAGAAACGCGCACTGCCATACACCACCAGCGCTGCTCGCTGAGACGGTACCTTGGCCGCGATCGCCTGAATTACCGCATTCGCCTGATCCAAATCTTGGTCAATCCCTGCATGGTGTAGATCCAGCACTACAATATCCGTCTTAAACGAAGGCCGCTGCTGGGCTGCCACCGGATCTTGAAACGCCGGCTCATATTTCAAAATCGGCTGAAATCCGCGTCGCTGCAAAACCTCTAGCAAAAAGCTCAGGCTTTGGGGGCGCTGCTGAGGCGTTGCGATCGGCACCACATAATCCACCCGCATTCGTTCGGGAATGTCTTCTCTAGCTAAGATCGCCTCTAAACGCTTGAGGCGACTGCGATCGCTGCGTAAGGCTACCGCAATTTGGCGATCGACGGCTTCACGCACTTTCCCTTCGATGCTGCGCAGTGTCCCATAGAAATCTTGCAGGCTTTTGATGGAAACAGCCGCCCCAAGCACTGCCACCACACCCACAATGCCACCGGCGGTGGCTAGGGTGAGCTGCACCATGCTGACGTAGCGATCGAAGGTGGCGTTGAGCGCAGCATTGGCATCTTGCAAAAATGCCATTTGTTGCTTGATCAGCTCTAGCTCGTCAGCCGTCGGCGGGCTAGGAGCTGCTTGTGCCACAACGTTGAGTCCATCGAATAGCCAGTCCATAGCAGTTTTATTGGCAAAGGGCCATCCTGCATTATAGGTAAGCCTTGGCAGATTGTGGCAACGCTATCTTTGACGACTGTTTCCATTAGTTCGACTTCCGAAGAAGTTCAAAGGTTGTGCTGATGAAAAAAATTTAGACGGAGTGGCAATGTTTCCATTAGTTCGACTTCCGAAGAAGTTCAAAGACACCTTCACAGCGCTCGACTTGCTTGAGAAGATGGGTTTCCATTAGTTCGACTTCCGAAGAAGTTCAAAGACCGAATCGTGGACTCCAATGAGGAGCAGGAAGAGTTTCCATTAGTTCGACTTCCGAAGAAGTTCAAAGTTTAACTTGGAGTCTCTTAACCAAGAGCCTGCTCAGTAGGTTTCCATTAGTTCGACTTCCGAAGAAGTTCAAAGGGTCGGGTTCTAGAACCCGACCCTTTGAACA
>JAAHIC010000864.1 GCA_010671965.1 Leptolyngbya sp. SIO4C5 | reverse complement strand
GTGGACGGCCCTCTTTCCTGGCTTGGCGCTGACCCTAATGGTAACGGGGCTGTCGCTGCTAGGAGAAGGGCTAAACGAGTTTATTAATCCCCTGATGCGGCGAGAGAATTGGCAATAGAGGGCTGCTAAAGGCAAATAGCCATAGCTCAAAATAGGCTGATAGCTTCTAGTCGCGATCGCCGTAGAGCGCTTCGTAATAGTGCTGATATTCTGCCGACAGCAGCGGCTGCCACCAATCACGATTGGCTAAATACCATTTCACCGTTTGCTTCAGCCCTGTGGCAAAGTCGTACTGAGGCTGCCAGCCCAACTGCCGCTGAATTTTGGCAATGTTCATGGCATAGCGGCGATCGTGTCCCGGTCTATCAGCGACAAAGGTGATTAACTGACGTGCCGGGGTAACAGGCAAATTGTCAGCATAAGCATCCATTAAGTCACAAAGCTGCTCAACAATATCAATGTTCTTGACCTGATTGTTGCCGCCAATATTATAGGTTTCACCGGGTTTAGCCCGGAGCAAAATTGTCTCTAGGGCACGGCAGTGATCCGTTACGTGCAGCCAGTCTCGGACATTCTGCCCGTCGCCATAGACAGGCAGCGGCTTGCCCAGCAAAATATTGACGCACATCAGCGGAATCAGCTTTTCTGGAAACTGATAGGGACCGTAGTTGTTAGAGCAGTTAGTGATTAGAGTGGGTAAACCGTAAGTGTGAAAGTACGCCCGCACTAGATGATCGCTGCCGGCCTTAGAAGCGGAATAAGGACTGTTGGGCGCGTAAGGCGTTGTCTCGCTAAAAGCTGGCTCATCTGGCCCTAGGCTGCCAAACACCTCGTCGGTCGAGACATGTAAAAAGCGAAAGTGTGCCGGTTTACCCTGAGCCTCCCAGTGCTGCCGAAAGGCTTCCAGCAGCGTAAACGTGCCCACCACGTTAGTTTGAATGAAAGCAGTGGGGCCAGCAATAGAGCGATCGACATGGGACTCAGCCGCGAAGTGAACCAGAGTATCAATTTCGTAGGTTGCTAAAATTTTGGCGACTAGCTGCGCATCGCATATATTGCCCTGAATGAATTGAAGATCTTGCTTTCCTTCTAAGTCGCTCAAAGTAGCGCGATTGCCCGCATAGGTGAGGGCATCTAGAGCAATTAAAGTACCGGCGCGATCGCCCTTCTGCCAGTAGCGTACAAAGTTGGAGCCAATGAATCCGGCTCCTCCAGTAACCAAAACCTTCTTAAGCTGCAAGACCTTTTCCTTCACGCTTGACTTAGCTAAATGAGTTCAATTTGACAATCATCGCCAATCATAAACCTTGATGCCTTAGGACGCTGAGGGCTATGAACTAGCTTGGCTCGCCGTCCAATTAAACTATCTACAATTCGCTGATGTAGAGACTCAATCACAGCTCCCTCAAGTACAACACTATGATCTAATTCCACATCAACTAACCGTACATTATTAGCAATGCTGCTGTATGAGCCAATAAAACAGTTTTCAATATGACAGTTTTTACCAATAACGACTGGGCCTCGAATAGTAGAGTTGATTACTTTAGAACCTTGATCGATGCGTACTCGTCCACTAACTTTTGTAGCGCTATCTACCTGTCCTTCAACCGAGCTATATATCGTATCGTCCAAAATTATTTGGTTAGCTGCCAACAGATCATCTTTCTTACCTGTATCCAGCCACCATCCCCTTAGGTGCTGAGCCATGACAGTTTTATCAGCATCTATTAGAGCCTGAATAGCATCGGTAATCTCTAATTCTCCCCTAGCTGAAGGACGCAATGCAGAAATTGTTTTATGAATGATAGGTGCAAATAAATATACGCCCACCAGAGCCAAGTTGGAAGGTGGTTGCTCAGGCTTTTCTACTAGCTTGATAACGCTTCCCTGCTGGTTTAGCTCAGCCACTCCAAAGGCGGCTGGATTAGAGACTTGCTTCAGTAGAATCATGGCATCCAGCGATCGCTGAATAAATTTCTCTACAAAGCTTGTTAGATTGTCTTGAATAAGGTTATCACCTAAATACATTAGAAAAGGTGAACCACCTAGAAACGGTTGAGCGACTTTAACAGCATGCGCCAAGCCGTCAGGACTCGCTTGCTGAATATAAGTAATTTTCGCTCCAAATTTATCCCCATTGCCCTGAAACCGGCGATGAAATTCGCCGCGTTACGGGCAATGGGGA
>JAAHIC010000863.1 GCA_010671965.1 Leptolyngbya sp. SIO4C5 | reverse complement strand
CCCATGTCGCCTATTCCGAATGCGACCCTTTTAAACTACGTACGACAGCAGAGCGAACTGATGCGCATTCTGCACGCTCGCGGAGTCGAGCGCCGCTTAATACAGTTTCTCTGTTGGCTAGCCGATCGGTTTGGTCAGCGGGCTCCCGATGGGCTGCATCTGAAACTAACCATTACTCACCAAGAAATTGCTGAATCTATTGGCAGTAGTCGGGTGACGGTGACGCGATCGCTGAAGCAGCTGGAGAACGAAAACAAGCTGAAGTGGTCACGTCATCATCAGGTAATCTACTGGAAAACCCTGAATCAGATTAGGGCCGATTTTCCGGCCCTACCCGCTTTCAGCCCTTCTCTATATCGTGCTGGGTAAAACATCAGAATGACAGTAGGGCTATCGTCTTTAGATCATAAAAAGCCAGTGACTCAAAAGTCACTGGCCTTAGCTGTGTAGTCAATTGTGAGCAAGGAGTAATCGTGTCAAATCTAGTGCGACTACTGCTGAGCCAGCTGCGCCCACTCATCAGGCAGCACATTCGCTAAGATTTCAAAGTCACCCTGACTGCTTGGCTTTAATACGTAGGCTACGCCCTGAGGTTCTGGATAGATTCCCGTTGCTGAGTCAAACACATCATCATGTCCCACGATCACCGTGTTGGTCCCCGATTCAGGCACCTCAGTCAGCAACGGCATGATTCCAGCCTTCATTTGCTCCATCTGCTCATCGGTATATTCCTCAGCCGGGGCAAAGTTGAGTCCGGCCACCTTCTCGTAGCGATCGAAAGCGATATCAGCTGTTTGCCAAGCTCGACAGTATTCGCTGGAATAGACCTGACCCACCGGAATTGAGAGTTCTTCGAAGGCAGATCCAATCATCTCAGCATCCTGCCAGCCAGCCTCACTGAGCGTGCGCTGAGTTGAACAGTCATTGACGTCAGCATTAACCTGATCGGCGTAGTCTTTTTCAGTTTGAGCATGTCTGAAGAAGATAACGTGCCCGCCACTCTGTAGGGCGCTGACAAGTTCTTGGCCGCTGATTTTGTCTTCAAAGGTATCGTTGTAGCTAGTGTCACCGCCTTCACCGCCTTCACCGCCTTCACCACCTTCACCACCTTCACCGCCTTCGCTGCTGCCAGTAGGTTCAGCAGTCTCTTCAACTGTGGGAGCCTCTTCAGTAACGGGATCTTCTGTTGTTGGCGTATCGCCGCCACAAGCCGTGAGGGTAGCAGCTAAACCAGCAGCTAGAAATAGCTCAATGGATTTGCTTCGCTTCATGTTTGTAATGGGGCTGGTGTAAAAATTATATCTTTAATATAAGTTAGATTTAATGGTACTCATTGTCAATAAACAAACATAAAAGTCTGAAAGCATTAGAAAGACTGCCTATTTTTCTTTTAACTAAACAGAAAAAATTATCAATATTAGGCTAACGCTAAGTGAAGTCAGCTTGAATTCTATGGCTAAATGCAACTGATCTTCAATTATTTTCTGGATCGCGAAATCCTGCTAGGTGGCTTTACAGCAGGCATCAGCGTCATGCGGCAGCTAGTGACATAGCCAATTTTGGTAGTGCTTTGTGACTACTAGAGTCATCCAAAGTCATCTAGGAGCGATCGCTAGTCGCTCTTGTTCTGGGTCTGTACGGCGGCCATTCAATCAAGGCTGGGACGGCTGTCAAACTAATGCTAAAAATTCTCATTTGATCCTAGAATAAAAGTATTTAGATGGCTCTGGATTTGCTGATGTGTATAGGATGCAGGCTGATATTCTAGTTTTATGAGCTTAAGTAAGTTGAATTTGTTAAGAATAGATCTCATTAGTTGACTTGATTATCTGACTCCTTCAGAATCGTCTCTAAGCGGTTGTACCCATCGTGCTAGAACCGCCACAGCTATTTTGAAATGACCCATACGGAGAATATTGGTTATGCAAACCTATGGAAATCCTGAGGTGAGTTATGACTGGTGGGCAGGTAATGCCCGCTTTAGTGACCTTTCAGGACTCTTCATTGCTGCTCATGTGGCGCAAGCAGCCCTAATCACGTTCTGGGCTGGAGCCTTTACGCTGTTTGAGCTTTCCTGGTTCGATCCAACCCTACCAATGGGACAGCAGGGGCTTATCCTGATACCTCATCTAGCAACGTTGGGATTGGGCGTTGGTGATGGCGGAGAAGTAATTACGACTTATCCCTAC
>JAAHIC010000862.1 GCA_010671965.1 Leptolyngbya sp. SIO4C5 | reverse complement strand
TTTCACACCTGAACAGCAAGCCGTTCTCGATCACCGCTTTCAAGAACGCGAGGGCGAGTGGCAAGCACTGCTGGCCGAGATTCAGACCGCGATCGCTAGCGGCACCGACCTCCATAGTCCGACCATGCATCATTTAGCCCGCCGCTGGCTGGGCAGCATGAAAACCTTCGTTCGCGGCGACAGCGACATTTACACCGCTCTGACTCGGATGTATCAGGAGGAAGGCCCCTCAGCAGAAAGTTGGGGCGGCATGAATGCCAGCACCTTTGAAACCATGCTGAAAGCGGTTTCCTTGCTGACGCTGGGAGAGGTCACGGAGGCCCTGATTCCCACCGACAAACTCTTTAGCCCAACAACTCAAAACGTTGTGCAGTTAGGCGAGGCAGCAATCAAAGCCATCAACTTTGACTTTCTAGGCACTGAAGGGCTGCTGTTGGGACTGTTGTCAGATGAGGACAACTTGGCCGGTCGAGTGCTGCGAGACAAAGGCGTAACGTTTGAAGTCGTGCAACCTTTGGTGGCGAAGTGGCTGGGGGTGCGGCCTGAACCGCCCCAGGGTTGGCATCCTCCGCAGCTGCCGCTGGCGATGCGGGCCAGACGAGTGATTGACCTGGCGCTAGAGCGGGCCAAAACGGGTGGCAAATCGCAAATTGCCCCGGAACATTTGCTCCTCGGCATTCTTGATGAAGCTCACGAAACTGGCGGCGGCATCGCCACCCACATCCTCAAAGAGGAACTGGGAATTGACCTCGAACAGTTGGCGCAGCGGCTTGAGGCGGCGATCGCCTCAAACTGACCCTAGTGAGCAATTGCTCTACCATCCGATTGCCTATATTCCAGCCAGCCGGCCTCACCCAACTGGGTCATCTTTTATATCCAGTTGGGTATCCGGTAGCAGGTATTGCGCTCAGATAGCGTCCTTTTACTATGCAAGTTGCAGTGTCTGCCTAAAACACGTCCACCCGACGGTTCCCGACATTGGTGAATGGCGACGTGGTGCTGGGTGAATCAGGGGCGATCGCTCAGTATCTCATCGAATGCTATGGTCAGGGTCATCTTGCCCCAGCAATTGAGTCGCCGCTGCGAGGCCCCTACCTCCAGTGAATGCACTTTCCCGAAGGCACATTAAACTCCTCCATCAACGCCATTCACAGGCTTAAGGATAAGTCTCCGGCCGTGGCCGCCAGTTTCAGCGACGAACTCGACATTGCAATCGGCTACTGCGATCGCGCCCTCGCAGACCAGGCCTACATCGTTGGCGATAAGTTTGGGGGGGCTGACATCATGCTGGCGGTGAGCCTTCTGATCACGTCTTGAAGAGTCGGCGTAGGTCCAGCACCACTTTCGTATCCACTAGCTGATTCCCCACTGCCAACCGCTCTCCCGTCATCCAAGCCGCCTCCGGCTCAAACTGATAGATCCGGCGTGGCGAAGTGCCCAGATAATCTGAGGCCGTCCGCTGCGGTGGCTCCCGACCCGCCCGCGCAAAAAGCTGTTGCATCACAGCCCCAACTCGCTCAGGCGCTAGCTCTTTACCATAGCCACTCAGATACACTCCCTGCCCTTTGCCCTCACCTGCGCTCGTGCTGTAGATAGCGATCGCCAGCCGCCCCTGATTTTGATACAGGTTCTGGGAATGCCTAGAGGCGATCGCCGATGACCAGTAGATAGTCCAGGTGGCATCGTAGACAAAGAACACCGGCGAGGCCCAAGGACAACCATCTGGTGAACAGGTCGAAAGCGTGCAGTAGAGCGTACTAGCAATAATTCGTTCTGCCCGCTCCAGCAGTTCTGAGTTTTCGCCTTCTACTCTGCTAATCCAGCCATTCTCAGCCGTGGCCATCGTCATGACAGTTCCTCCTCGTCTGCAAAACCTTCCCTAGCACCGTAGCGCTCAAAGCTGAGGTTCTGGTAGCTTCAATGTGCCAAACTTCGGTGACCAAAACTCACCCCGGCTCTCAAAGAAGGCCACCTCTTTGCACTGGCCGCGTCGGTTTTCCAGCACAGTTAGCACATTTGAGGAAGTGCTTGGCTTTGAGCTTCTTGGAACGAGAGGGAATCTTGTCCATCAGCTGACTACAGGTAGGGCACTGGGTCTTGCTGGGCTTGGCATTACTCGGCTTTATCTGACTGACCTGCGCTTTGGGGGCTGCTGCCGCTAAGCATACTAACAATCGCGCTGCCGGCGAGATCGG
>JAAHIC010000861.1 GCA_010671965.1 Leptolyngbya sp. SIO4C5 | reverse complement strand
GCGATCGCAGCTTGAACCGCAACTTGTTTTTCGGTGTCGTAGACCATGCAGCTATTTAAGTGGAGTAGTTTTCTGCTCTAGTCTACTGTTGTGCCGATTAATTGGCCGTAGATTCTTGAGGCTGATTTACTTAAACTTTAAGCTTTGCCAGCCTTGCTGCCGCAGCCGATTGAGGCCGTTGCGTGTTCCCCAAAACTGACAGCAAAAAGCAGCCACCTGAGCGGACTGAGTCAAAGCCTGAACAAAAGTGCTGTGGGGCTGTAAAATCCAGTGGCAAAACGCGCCGTGAAAAATATCCCCTGCTCCTAAGGTGTCAACAGCCGTAACCTGGGGTACCAATAGCGTCCCCTGCTCCTGAAACTGCCAAAATTCGATTGGGCGATCGCCGTGGGTGATGGCAATTTGCGCAATTCCCAAGTCCTGTAGGTAAGCGACAACTTCCGGGGTGGACTGGCAGCCCGGTGGATAGAAGTTTTCTGAGCAAATGGCGTAGGTAGCCTGGGGTAGAACGTGTTCAAAACCAGGTTTCCAGCTACCACCATCAATCACCACCGGAATCTGCTGAACTTTGGCCTGCTGAGCCACCCTCTGACTAACGGCCATCTGATGACCATCGATGAGCACAACTTCGGCTGTGAGTTCGGGCGGCAGGTTGTGAGGTGCTGCCTGCAGATCTACGGCATTGCGCGAAACCACAGCGCGATCGCCCGTGGACTGGGTGACTAAGATAGAGGAGGCGGGCAGCATTTGAGCGTAGTGCGGCATCAGGTCAAAAGATTGAACCTGTTGCTGCTGTAGTTCTTGCCGCAGCAACCCTGATAGAGGATGCTGGCCTAAAACGCTCATTAGCTGTGCAATATTGCCCAGGCTTTGAAAAGCGATCGCCGCGTTGGTTGCAGGTCCGCCCGCCGTCATCAGGCTGGTTGAGGCGACTAATTTCTCATTAGCCTGAGGCACACGGGGAACCTGATAGATTAAGTCGAGGGTGGTCATGCCGACAAAAAGACCACGCTTGGGCTGTTCACGCATAGGCTGGGGTTGCAAATTTATCAGTGACAGAATCGGGCATAGGGGCGCTTTACATTGTAGGAACGCCCATTGGCAATTTAGAGGACATGACGCTGCGAGCGGTGCGGGTGCTGGGGGAAGCTGACCTGATCGCCGCCGAAGATACTCGCCATACAGGCAAGCTATTACAGCACTTTCAGATTAAGACACCACAGCTTAGCTATCATGAACATAATCAGCAGCAGCGTATTCCAGAAATCTTGCGGCTGCTTCAGCAGGGTAAAACAGTTGCTCTGGTTTCTGACGCGGGGATGCCGGGAATTTCTGATCCGGGCTATGAGCTAGTCAAAGCGTGTCGGGCGGCCAACCTGCCAGTAATTCCGATTCCAGGTGTGACCGCTGCCATTACCGCGATCGCCGCTTCCGGTTTACCCACCGATCGCTTCACTTTTGAAGGTTTTCTGCCCGCTAAGGGCAAGGCCAGACGCGATCGGCTCCAGGCTATCCAGTCAGAACCATGCACCCTAATCTTTTACGAAGCCCCTCACCGATTGGAAAAGACGCTGGCTGATTTAGCCGATACCTTGGGTGGCGATCGCCTAATCACGACCGCCCGCGAACTCACTAAGCGCTACGAAGAATTTTGGCAGGGAACCCTGACTGAAGCGATCGCTCACTACCAAATCACATCACCCAAAGGAGAATTCACCCTAGTAGTAGCCGGTGCGCCAGCAGATGACCTGCTACTCACCAGCCCAGCAGAAATCCGGGCAGCACTGGCGGCGCTGATGAAACAGGGCTTATCGCGATCGCAGGCCAGTCGTCAAGTAGCGCCGCAGACTAACCTGTCCCGTCAGCAAGTTTACAAACTGGCAATTGCGCCCGAGACAGAGTAAGTCAGCTAAAGATTGGATCTTTCGGCTCCTTCCTTGGGTAGATATAAAACTCTATTTCCTTCAGTTTGCTATTTCTTTAAATAGAACGTTTGTCTTTTAAGATTTAGTGATCTATACATCAAAAGTTCCTGAGAGCTTTGGCAAGGAATTATCTTTTCAATATCAGGAAGTTTAATTTTGACTAACAATTAAAAAGCTCCAGAAGATTGTGTTTTTGGCGATCTTCTGGCTTTGATCTATCTACTAATCAGAGTTGACTACCTCAATTTCAAAAATTTTGCCCCTCCTCATCC
>JAAHIC010000860.1 GCA_010671965.1 Leptolyngbya sp. SIO4C5 | reverse complement strand
TCTAAAAACCGTGACTGCTCATCGTCGATTTCGTCACAGTGAATATCGATTAGGCGATCGTATTGGGCCGCTAGCTCAAAGATGCGATGCACCGAGCGCACACCGTCTTCTCGCGTCAGCTCATAGTGAGGAATACCTCCTACTACATCTGCGCCCAGCTTCAGCGCCTCTTCTAACAGCGCGGCATTATCAGGACTGGTGTAAACGCCATCTTGGGGAAAGGCCACAATCTGTAGCGTCATCCAGTCTTTGACGGCCTCACGCACGGCCAGCAGCCCTTTGAGCGCTGTCAAGCTCTTTTCGCTGACATCGGCATGGGTGCGGACAAACAAAACGCCCTGCTGGGCCTGCTGCTTTAGAGCCGCGATCGCGCGGTCTTTGACATCCGCTAAGCTGAGATTTTGCTTGCGATCGCGCCAGATTTCAATCCCTTCAAACAGGGTGCCGCTGCGGTTCCAGCGAGGCTGTCCGGCAGTGAGAACAGAGTCGAGGTGAATGTGGGAGTCAACTAAAGGCGGACTGACCAAATTGCCGCCAGCGTCAATTTCAGTAGCAGCGCTGTGGGAGAGATGCGGGGCGATCGCGGCAATCTTGTTTTGCTCAATGGCAATGTCAACAAGTTCTCCTTCAGCCGCTCCGATGAGCCGACCCTGGCGCAAAATCATAGACGCAGAAACCATAGAGCGCTGACCCCACACTTAATTTCGCCACAGCCGCCAGCCACACCGCCAGCAACCCCAAAGAGGCCCAAAGGCTATGTCGGTTCTACCAGACCCTGCTTTTCCCACCAGCGATTGAGTGGATAGTAGATTGCGGGTGCCCAGAGACTGCTGAGAATGGCTGAACTCAGGGCTATGCGCTGGTGATAGACCCAAATCTCGGTTAGGGGCGGATAGAGCGAACCGGGCTGAACTAAATTGTGCAGGCTAATTTGAATTGCCGTGACCGTTTCGGCTACAACCGCCATGCCAAAGACAATCAGGGCTACCGAAACAATATCTTCTTGAATGTATCGCTGCTTTTGCAGTCGCGCCGTCAAGATGCCAACCAGGATAAGGCCAAGGGTATGGGTAGGTTGCGGAGAGGTCATCCCGTCCTGCAGCAGTCCTAAAACCAGCCCCGCGATCGCCCCTTCAAAAGCGGTGCGTTTGACGCTCCAGGCCACCACCCACATCAGCACCCAGTTGGGCCCAACGCCCAAAATTTCCATGCCTGGAATCCGGGTGGGCAACATCAGCAGACAAAGCAAAACCGAACCCACGGTGACCATGCTGTTTAAGAAACGCCGCGTGCGGAGATGCCGAAGGCTGCTAGCACCTGATGGAGTCATGGGAGTTAAAACGAAGCGTCTTCTAAAGTTTCTGTGAGATTGCTGCCTGGCTCATCGGTATCCAACTTCGGCTCAAATGGATGCACCATTACCCATTCCAAAGCACTGATTGGGGCCGAAAGCTGAATGACCGCTTCTGGAGCCGGACTCTTGGTGAGATCTAAAGACTCAACCCGGCCAATGGGCACATCCTTAGGATAAAGGCGGCTGTAGGAAGAAGTGGTCACGACATCTCCAGGCTTGACATCTGGCAGCTTGTCAAAAAATTCCATCACGACCCGATTGCTAGACTGCCCCCGCATGTAGCCCATAGCGCGGCTACGGCTAACCTTGACGCCCACGCGGCTGGTTGGATCGCTAACCAGCAAAGCCCGGCTGGTGTTGGGGGTAACTGAGACAATTCTGCCCACTAAACCGCCTGGCCCGGTGACGATATAGCCCACTTCAATGCCGGCCTGACTTCCTCTAGCTAGAGTGACTTGCTGCCACCAGTGATCAGCGCTGCGACCAATGACGGCAGAAACAACCCCCGCTTTGAGCGCCTCATCTTTGGAATCAACCAGATTTTTGAGCGTTTGATTCTGATTTTCTAGCTCAACAATGCGCTCCTGTAGCTCCAAAATATAGGCGTTTTCAATTTGCTCTGGTTTGGTCAAACCAGGCTGCAAAGGACGGGTAATCCACTGGTAGATCTCATAAACTGCAGCGCCCTGCGTCTGGCGAATAAACCAGGCAGATCCGACTGCCAGCACAATAAAGCCTGTACGTAAGGCATATCGATCCCACCAGCGACGCAGTACAAACATAGAGATTTTACTTATGAACTAGCGCTATAGACTACGAGAGCGGCCACTAAAGACCCGCTCAAGCTGGTTGAAGTTCT
>JAAHIC010000086.1 GCA_010671965.1 Leptolyngbya sp. SIO4C5 | reverse complement strand
TCTAGACAGCACGCTGATGATTTTGCAAAATCGATTCAAAGCCAATGGTTCTCAGCGAGCGGTTGAAGTGATTAAAGAATATGGAGATCTGCCTCTAGTCGAGTGCTATCCCAGTCAGCTCAACCAGGTATTTATGAATCTGGTTTCCAACGCTATTGATGCGCTAGAAGAAATTCGACTTACAGCGGCGACTGCCCTGGAATTGGCAAAACAGCCGACGATTCGGATTCGGACTCAGCTGACGGGCGATCGCCGCGTGGCTGTCTATATCGCTGATAACGGGCCGGGCGTGCCGCTTGCAGCCCAGCAAAAGCTCTTTGATCCGTTTTTCACGACGAAGGAAATTGGCAAAGGCACCGGATTGGGGCTGTCGATTAGCTATCAGATCGCCGTCGATCAGCATGGGGGTGAGCTGCGCTGTGTTTCCGCGCCGGGGCAAGGGGCCATGTTTGTGATTGAGGTGCCGCTGGAGCAGGGGAAGCTGGAGCAAGAGGAGATCCGAGGCCGCGGAGAGGCGGTGACAACACGGGGAGGTGATGGGGCCAGAGGTGTTGAGCGAGAGGAGGAGTTGCTGACGGGGTCAGGTGCCCAACAGGGCGTTTTGGGGCTTAAGAAGCTGCACGATTAGCCTAGAGGTAGGCAATTGGGCGTAGAATGGGGCGGAATGTACGCCGTGTGACTATGAGCGGCAAAAGCTTGCTCTAGAGTAGTGGCGGCTAGCTTATCCCCGAAGGAGTGCTGCATGAGTTATCGCATGGATCGCCGCGCCTATGCGGAGACGTTTGGGCCGACTGTAGGCGATCGCATTCGCTTAGCGGATACCGAGCTAATTATTGAAGTCGAGCAGGACTATACCCCTTACGGTGATGAGGTTAAGTTTGGCGGCGGCAAGGTGATCCGGGACGGGATGGGCCAGTCGCCGATTACCCGGGCGGATGGCGCGGTAGATATGGTGATTACCAATGCGCTGATTCTGGACTGGTGGGGCATTGTCAAAGCCGATATTGGTATCAAAGACGGCAAAATTGAGCAGATTGGTAAGGCCGGCAACCCTTACATTCAAGACAACGTTGACATCATTATTGGGCCAGCAACTGAGGTGGTCGCTGGCGAAGGCATGATTGTGACGGCGGGGGGCATTGATTCCCACATTCACCTGATCTGCCCGCAGCAAATCGAGACGGCGATCGCCTCTGGCGTCACCACCATGCTGGGCGGCGGCACCGGGCCAGCCACGGGCACGAACGCCACCACCTGCACCCCCGGCGCCTGGAATATTTGGCGGATGCTGCAGGCGGCGGATGCTTTTCCGATGAATTTAGGCTTTTTGGGCAAGGGCAACAGCGCCAAGCCAGAGGGGCTAGCCGAGCAGGTACGGGCCGGGGCGATGGGCCTCAAGCTGCATGAAGACTGGGGCACAACGCCAGCGGCGATCGATACCTGTCTGAGCGTAGCGGATGAGTTTGACGTGCAGGTAGCTATTCACACGGACACCCTAAACGAGGCGGGTTTCGTAGAAAACACCATCGCCGCTTTCAAAAACCGGGTGATTCACACCTATCACACCGAGGGCGCAGGCGGTGGTCACGCCCCGGACATTATTAAGGTTTGCGGCGAAGCCAACGTACTGCCCTCCTCGACCAATCCCACCCGGCCCTATACCCGCAACACCCTAGATGAACACCTAGATATGCTGATGGTCTGCCACCATCTCAGCCCCAGCATTCCAGAAGATGTTGCTTTTGCTGAATCTCGCATCCGCCGCGAAACCATCGCCGCTGAAGATATCCTGCACGATCTGGGTGCCTTCAGCATGATTGCCTCGGACTCGCAGGCCATGGGCCGAGTCGGAGAAGTGATCATCCGCACCTGGCAGACGGCTCACAAAATGAAGGTGCAGCGGGGGCCACTGGCGGCAGACAGCGATCGCAATGACAACCACCGGGCCAAGCGCTATATCGCTAAGTACACGATTAACCCGGCGATTACCCACGGCATTGCTGATTATGTTGGCTCTCTGGAAGCCGGCAAGCTAGCGGATATCTGCCTGTGGAAACCGGCCTTTTTTGGCGTTAAGCCAGAAATTGTGATTAAAGGCGGCGTGATTGCTTGGGCTCAGATGGGCGACCCGAATGCCAGTATCCCCACCCCCCAGCCAGTCCACATGCGACCGATGTTTGGCAGCTATGGCGGCGCGATCGCGGCGACTTCTCTCAGCTTTGTGTCCCAGGCGGCGGCTGAGGCAGGGGTCGCGGCAGACATTGGCCTCTCCAAACCAGCGGTAGCGGTGTCAAACTGTCGCAATCTCAGCAAGGCCGACATGAAGCTCAATGCAGCACTGCCCCACATGGAAGTTGATCCAGAAACCTATGAGGTGCGAGCAGATGGCGAACTGCTGACCTGCGAGCCAGCTGAAGTGCTGCCAATGGCGCAGCGGTACTTTCTATTTTGACGGGCGATCGCTCGTTCTGTGTGCCCCGCTGAGGGGCGCTGCTGACAAGCTATAGCCCAGACAGCCTCAACTGCCTGGGCTAACTTTGGCATGAGGCTAGAGACTACTGCTCTCGAATCAGACGCAGGTAGTTTTGCTTAAGCTGAATGTGATTTTCGCTAATGCGCTCGGACAGGTGCTTTTCTACCTGGCACATTTCCTGCCAGAAAGTAGCCGATCGCTGGGTTGAAACATATTCTTTCCACATCACCTGCATTAGCTCGGCAGCTTCCGGCTGGCTAGCGGCTAGCTGCTCATAGGCCACCTGAAACTGGGCCTGGGCCTGCTGGCCATTAGCGGGATCTTTAGCAAGCGCGATCGCTTCTCTCAGGGCATCGGCGGGGGCTTGAACAGTGGCGTGACTCATAATTTCGTATCCTAAACGCGTAACAACAAAAAAATCAGATTTCTAAGTGGAGGCAAATTCTTATAGAATCTTCACAGAGTTTATACAGCGATTTCAGCGATCGCGCAAAGCCATATTTGAACAAAATTAGTGGTGATATTACCCATACAGGACTTAAAGCACTTGCCGATTAAGGCTTTCAGCATACGGTAATTTACCCAATCATATTTTCTAATCACTGGCTCGACGCTGACGCAACTGCCTAAAACAGCTGATCAGGTTTACAAAACTCTAAAATAACATGCAGACTCAAGGGCTACTGGACTGTTATGGGTAAACAGCGCATCCTCTCCGGCATTCAACCGACAGGGCAGCTTCATCTCGGCAACTATCTCGGCGCAATCCGTAACTGGGTGGAGCTGCAGCAGACCTATGACAGCTTTCTGTTCATGGCCGATCTGCACGCCATCACCGTCCCCCACGACCCGCAAAAGCTGGCCGAAAATACCTACCAGGTGGCTGCCACCTACATTGCCTGCGGCATCGACCCGCAGCAGGCCACAATCTTTGTCCAGTCCCACATTTCTGCCCACAGCGAGCTGGCCTGGCTGTTCAACTGCATCACGCCGCTCAACTGGCTAGAGCGGATGATTCAGTTTAAGGAAAAAGCGGTCAAGCAGGGAGAAAACGTCAGCATTGGCCTGCTAGACTACCCGGTGCTCCAGGCCGCAGACATTTTGCTCTACGAGCCGGACTTAGTGCCCGTGGGTGAAGATCAAAAGCAGCACTTAGAGCTGACCCGCGACATTGCCGCCCGCCTCAACTACCAGTTTGGCCGCGAAGAGGCTCCGATTCTCAAGATTCCAGAGTCCAAGATTCGAGCTGAGGGGGCTAGGGTCATGAGCCTGACCGACGGCACTAAGAAAATGTCTAAGTCAGATCCATCGGAGATGAGCCGCATTGACCTACTGGATCCGCCAGCGCTCATAACTAAAAAAATTAAGCGGGCCAAGACCGATCCTAGTCGCGGCCTAGAGTTTGACAACCCGGAGCGGCCTGAGTGCCACAACCTGCTAGGGCTGTACACGCTGCTATCAAATCAGACTAAGGCGGCAGTCGCCGCCGAATGCGCCGACATGGGCTGGGGCCAGTTCAAGCCGCTGCTGGCCGAGACGGCAGTGGAGGCGCTGAAGCCAATCCAGGACAGGTACCACGAGCTGATGAGCGATCGCGCTTATCTAGAAACAACGCTGCGTCAGGGCAAAGAAAAAGCCGAGGCGATCGCCCAGGAAACCTTAACTAAAGTCAAAGCGGCACTGGGCTTTTCTCAAGCGCTCTAGTCAGGCGGGATCGGTATTGCAATCGCGTTATAAGTTTTTCTAACCGCGATCGCAATACCCTGCTCTTGTCAGATGTCCAGTCCTCTATTTGAATGTAGACATAATAAGTGAACTTATATTAAGCAGGGAGAAGCCATGTACATTGTGCAGATTGCCTCCGAATGTGCCCCGGTGATTAAAGCCGGGGGGTTAGGCGATGTGGTTTACGGCCTTAGCCGCGAGCTAGACAGTCAGGGCCACTGCGTCGAGCTGATTCTGCCGATGTACGACAACATGCGCTACGACCATGTTTGGGGGATGCATGACGCTTACCGCGATCTATCGGTGCCTTGGTATGGCGGCGCGATTCACTGCTCGGTCTTCTGCGGCTGGGTACATGGGCGGCTGTGCTTCTTTATTCAGCCCCATTCTGGCGACAATTTCTTCAACCGAGGCATTTACTACGGCGCACCGGATGACCCAATGCGCTTTGCCTTCTTCAGCAAGGCCGCGCTGGAGTTTTTGCTGCGCTCTAACAAGCGCCCGGATATTATTCACTGCCACGACTGGCAGACGGGCCTAATCCCGGTGATGCTGTTCGAGATGTACGGCTGGCACGGCATGGGTGACCAGCGGGTGTGCTATACCATTCACAACTTTAAGCATCAGGGCGTTTGCGGGCCGGAGGTGCTGCGGGCAACAGGACTTAACCGCGACGACTATTACTACCGCCTTGACAAGCTGCGGGACAACAATCACGATGCCATCAACTTCATGAAAGGGGGCATTGTCTACTCCAATCACGTCAATACCGTCTCACCGCATCACGCCTGGGAAGCTCGCTTTAGCCCTATTGGCTGCGGCTTACAGCCCACGCTTGACGCCCATCACTACAAGTTTGGCGGCATTCTCAACGGCATCGACGATACGATTTGGAACCCCGACAGCGATCGCTATACCCCCTTCCACTACGATCGAGACAGCTTTGAAGACAAAATTCTCAACAAGAAGGCATTGCGGGAACAACTGCTGATGAAAGAGGCTGACAAGCCCCTAATTGCCTTTATCGGTCGGTTAGATCAGCAGAAAGGGGTGCACTTAGTCCATCACGCCCTGTACTACGCCCTGAAACGAGAAGCGCAGTTTGTGCTGCTGGGATCGGCTACAGAACCGGGCATCAACGATTGGTTCTGGCACGAAAAGAACTTCCTTAACGAAAATCCAGACTGCCACCTGGAGCTAAGCTTCAACGAGGAACTGGCCCACCTAATCTACGCGGCGGCTGACATCATTGTGGTGCCCAGCAACTACGAGCCTTGCGGTCTGACCCAGATGATCGGCCTGCAGTACGGCACAGTGCCTGTTGTACGGGGTGTGGGAGGTTTGATCAATACCGTCTTTGACTGGGACTACGACCAAAATCACGCCCAGGCAGAACGTAACGGCTTTGTGTTCTATGAGTCTGACTACACGGCGCTAGAGTCAGGCTTAGGCCGCTCCCTAGATCTCTACGACCAAAACCCCGAGCTTTTCCGCCAGCTAGCGCTGCAGGGCATGGCGTATGACTATACCTGGCATAACCCTGCCAAGCAGTATGTAGGCGTTTACGAGCATATCCGCGCCTAGGGTGAGGTGGCTGGAAACGGGCTGTAAGTCCCACCCAGATTTTCCACGATCGCCCGCGTGTTAGACACCATCATTTTGATGTAGGTGTCACCGTCGCTGCCGGAAGCGCCAATAGAGTCGGAATAGAGTTCGGTGGGGGCCAGTTTGACCCCGGCTTCGGCGGCGACCGTGGTGATGAGCTGAGGGTTGATAGTAGTTTCAGCAAAGATGGCAGGCACGCCCTGCTGCCTAATAGACTCTGCGAGCTGCTGCACGGTGCGGGCGCTGGGCTGTTCTTCGGTGCTGATGCCAATGAGGGTGCCTGCTACTTCTAGGCCGTAGGCATCGGTGTAATACTGAAAGGCATCGTGGGTCGTAATGAGCTGGCGCTGAGCGGCGGGAATGGTTTGGATCTGAGCCGCGATCCACTGGTCGAGCTGCTGCAGTTCGGCAATCAGAGCGGCAGCATTTTCAGTAAAGATGGCTTCGTCTGCGGGGGAAAGCTGAATCAGCTCATCTCGAATAATCTCCACCATTTGAATTACATTGGCGGCGCTGCCCCAAACATGCGGATCGGGGACAGTGCGACCCTGGTAGTCAAAGTCTAGCGGTGTGACCACTTCGCCCACCGCAACCTTTTTAGCCCCAATGCCGGCGGCGTTCATAATCTTGATCAAGTTTGGCTCTAGGTTGTAGCCGTTGTAGAGAATCAGTTCCGCCTCTTCAAAGGCGATGCTGTCCGCCGGCACAGGCTCGTAGATATGGGGATCGGCCCCCGGCTCCAAAATGCCGACTAAATCAATTTCATCAGCGCCAATCCGGGCCGTCCAGTCGGTAATCATGGTGCTGGTGGAGACGACATCGGGCCGATCATCGGCTGACTCTTCCCCTGATGACTGACAGCCGCCTAGACCGATGAGGCTGGCTATTAAACCAGCCGCGACCCAATGAGTGAATGCTCGCATGAACTGTAACTCGCTTTCATAATCTTTTCATTTTTTTAGAGTACAATACTTTTCATGATCGTTTCATAATTGCGATCGCTATTTAATGGTGCCGTCTATGGCATCCCTGTTGAGAGCATTCTGGAGATTTACCTCATGGCCGATAGCGCCGCGATCGCTGTTGATCACCTCAGCGTTAACTACCGCAGTTTGCAAGCCCTGCGCAATATCAATTTTTCAGTGCAGCCCGGTCAGCTGGTTGGCATTTTTGGGCCGAATGGAGCGGGGAAAAGTACGCTGGTGAAGGCCATGCTGGGTCTGATTCCGGTGGTAATGGGGACGGTGCATTACGGCGATCGCCTGCTGGTGGATCAGCTAGCGCAAACGGCCTATGTGCCTCAGCGATCGCAGATTGACTGGACTTTTCCGGCAACGGTGTGGGACGTGGTGCTGATGGGCCGGGTGAAGCAGTCCGGCTGGTTCAATCGCTTTTCGGTGCCAAGTCGCCGGATTGCGACTGAAGCCCTAGAGCGAGTGGGCATGAGTGAGTTCCGCGATCGCCGGATTGGCGCTTTGTCTGGCGGTCAGCAGCAGCGGGTGTTCTTAGCCCGCGCTTTGGCCCAGCAGGCCGATCTGTTTTTCTTTGATGAACCGTTTGTGGGTGTAGATCAGAAGACCGAAACTATTTTGTTCCGCATCTTTGGTGAATTAGCTAGCGAAGGCAAGATCGTGATGGTGGTCAATCACGATCTAGGCGAATCCATTACCCATTTCGACCAGCTTTTACTGCTCAACCGAGAGCTGATTGCCTACGGTCCGCGCCAGCAGGTATTCACGACCGAAAACATGATGAAAGCCTATGGCGGACAGGTGCAGTTCTTCTCGCAGGCCGCGTAGATTTGCCGTAGTGGCGCGGCACAGCTAAATTTGGAGCTTTTGCAGGTTGGCGTTGAGCCTAGCAAAACCCAACATCGGTAAGGGCCGGTCGTGCCAGTAGGGTAGGCCTTGCCTACCAAGAGCCAAGAGTTGAGACAGTAAGCGAAGCCTATGGATTGGATTGCGCCTTTGACTGAGCCATTGCAGTACGCCTTCATGCAGCGATCGCTCGTGGTTGCGGTGCTGGTGGGGATAATTTGCTCAGTGGTGGGCAGCTATCTGATGGTGCAGCGGCTAGCGCTGCTGGGAGATGCCATCAGCCATTCGTTGCTGCCAGGATTGGCGATCGCCTTTATGCTGGGCACCAACATTTACGTCGGGGCGTTTGTGGCCGGGGTAATCAGTACCGTTGTGATTTCGCTGATTCACACGCGATCGCCCGTCAAAGAAGATGCGGCAATGGGCATTGTGTTTTCGGCCTTTTTTGCCAGCGGCATTATCCTAATCACCCTGATTCAGAAAGACAACAAGATTGACCTCAATCACTTCCTGTTTGGCAATATTCTGGGGGTGACGCTAGGAGATGTGCGGGATACAGCCCTGATTGTGGCGCTGGTGCTGCTGTGCGTATTTTTGTTTTACAAAGAGCTGCTGTTTTACAGTTTTGATCGGTTGGGGGCGCAGGCGGCAGGGCTACCTGTGAGCCTGCTCAACTCTGGGCTGATGGTGCTGATTGCCCTGACAATTGTGGCGAGTTTGAAATCAGTGGGGGTGGTGCTGGTGCTGTCACTGCTGATTACGCCCAGCGCAGCGGCCTATCTGCTGGTGCCGAGACTGCATCAGGTTATGTTTTTAGGCTCAGCGATTGGGGTCGTCTCTAGCGTCAGCGGTCTATACCTGAGCTATTACGTCAATTTACCTTCGGGGCCAGCGATCGTGATCGTGGCCTCTAGCCTGTTTTTCTTGGCGCTGCTGTTTAGCCCTAGCTATGGCCTGCTGACCCAGCCTCAGAGCCGCTCGGTGCAGCTTCCCCTCTGGCGGGATATTAAGTCGCTATTTCGATAGGGGATAATTCTGGATGCAATTCAGACTCAACCCTAAACCCAACTGCCTCATACAGATTAGATAAAATGACGGGGCGCGATCGCATGTCTGTCCGCTAAATGTCGCAGAGCCTCTACGGCAAATGGCTGATACTGTTGAAGGACTTCGGAAAAAAGCTCGTTTTTGGGAAGATTCTAACAAAAACCTAGATTAGCCCCCTGAATCTATGACTTTCGCCCTTATGCCTCACGGTTCCTGCTACTTCTGGGATCCGTGGCTAACGTCACTGCATGTCAGCACCGACCTTGCTATCGCTCTTTCCTACTTCGCTATCACAGCCCAACTCACAGTCTTTCTAAGAAAATATCCTCAGCCTTGGTTAGGCAAGTATCGTCTCATTACATACGGCTTCATCCTCTTTTGTGGTCTGGGCCATGCCTTAAGCGCCTGGAATGTCTGGCATTCGAACTATTGGAGTGAAGGCACTCTCAAGCTGGCTATTGCTATTGTCTCCTGGGGAGCTGTTTGGGCAGTGCAAGTGGCTCAGTTGCGAGCTGAAGATGTCATTGCAGAACTCGATCAGGCAGAATCACAACGCCAACTATTGCAAACTGTCCTGGAAACTGACTTAGATGGCCTCATGGTTTTTGAAGCCATTCGTGATACCGACAATCAGATTGTCGATTTTCGCTACACGCTGCTCAATTCTGCTGCCGTTGCGTTAGTGGGACGGGATGATTTAGTCGGGGAGCGCTTGCTAGAGATAGTCCCGTCTCATCGAGATAACGGCTTATTCGAGGCGTATTGTCGGGTGACTGAGACAGGTATCCCCATCGAAGATGAGTTTGAGTATGCAGGCGCAGAATATCAAAATCGTTGGTTTCGCAACCGTGCCTCTAAGCTCAACGATGGCTTTGTCGTTTCCTTCACCGAAATCTCCGACTACAAGCGACTTGAAGCCCAGTTGCGACAGCAGGCTAACCTTGACCCTTTGACTGGGGCTTTGAACCGTAGTGCTCTAGACGACATCGAAACAGATAGCTGTGATGCCGTTTTATTCATTGATCTCGACAAGTTCAAAGCCATCAATGACAGAGCAGGGCACAAAGTTGGCGATGCTGTTTTAGTTGAGGTAACCCAGCGCATACAGGCAACTGTGCGGCCTGAAGACCAGGTCATCAGATGGGGCGGTGATGAGTTTGTCATTTTGCTGAACCGTATCTTGGACGATGGTACTTCAGTTGCCAACGCAACTGCTCAACGTATCGTTTCTGCCATCGAACAGCCCCTTCAAATTGGCATCAAAGAATATCTACTCGGAGCTTCTGTGGGCGTTTATGCACCTGTTGAGAAGTGTGCTTCAGCTGAAAGGGCTGTTCGATGCGCAGATGCGGCTATGTACGAAGCGAAGCAAGCGCGTAAGCAGAATCTCGCTATGCCTGCGGTGATGCAGTTTGATGAGGCTATTCTCTCTCGGATACGCGAGCGGGATTACTGGGAGCAGGCACTGAGACAAGCTATCGATGAGGAGCAACTTGTACTCTACTATCAGCCGATTGTAGATTTGCAGCAAGCAAACATGCCCATCGTCGGCTTTGAGGCCCTGCTGCGCTGGCATCATCCTGAACATGGCTGTCTATACCCCGATTTCTTTATTCCCCTAGCTGAGCGCTCTGGCTTGATCCATGTCATTTCTCGCTATGTTCTGCGCAAGGCTTATGCCCAGGCAGCCAAATGGAGCTCTTTAGAGCGTCCAATCAAGATGGGAATCAATCTGTGCACCGATGACTTAGGACACTCTGCCTTCCTTTCAGCTCTCAAAGAGGTGCTCCAGCAGGATTGTGTTAGTTCTGGCTTCATCTTCTTTGAGATTACAGAAACCTCGATGGCTGACATCGCTATCGGCGAGATTCGAGCAGCTGCCAGTCAAATTAAAGAATTAGGTGGCCTCAGCACCTGAGACAAAAGAGCGGTCAATTTTGATGGCGTCAAAGACCCGCCACTGCAAACAACACAGCGTATTGCGACCTGTGCCAAAGTCGTCTA
>JAAHIC010000859.1 GCA_010671965.1 Leptolyngbya sp. SIO4C5 | reverse complement strand
TACAGCCCCAAATACGGCAGTTGTCTTTGCGCTACAGCCTGTAGCTGAAAATTCAGATCGGGAATCGCTCAAAGCGGCTCGGCTACCCGTCATTATTCGAGATGGGCAACCCTACGTGCTGAGAGCTATCCATCAACCTGCAAATAAGTAAATTTCCTTAGTATTCCCGCCGTCAACGGTAAAAATTAAAACCTTGTCCCAAGAGTGCCTGTGTTTATCAAAGCGTAAAGGTCACCTAAAGTCGGCTCGGTATCCTAGCACAGAGCCAAAGCCGTATTCTAGACTGGTTGACAACCTTTATCAGCCTCACTATTAGGTAATCAAGCTTTATACTCAAGCAATAGGTGCTTCGCTACTCTGCTCATTCAGCTAGATTTCACGGCTTGAGCGTGAATACTCTAGCTTAAAGCTAAATTTTTTAACTCACTTCTCACTCCTTAGGTCTCGGCATGATTGGTAATAAAAACCAGAGCTAGATAAGCTGTGGCTTCGTTTCATGATATTTGTAACAGTTGCGATTCCAACCTACAACGGTGAAAAACGTCTATCCCAGGTCTTGGATTGCCTGCTGCAGCAGGTAAATTTGGAAAATATTTCCTGGGAAGTACTGGTTGTTGACAACAACAGCACAGATGCAACCGCAAAAATCACCCGCCGTTACCAGCAGACTTGGCCTGAGAGCAGTAATCTGCAATATTGTTTTGCCGCTAGGCAGGGGGCGGCTTTTGCCAGGCAGAAAGCCGTCGAATCAGCTAGCGGTGAAGTGATCGCCTTTTTAGATGATGACAATTTGCCCGCAGAGAACTGGGTCGAGCAAGTTTATCAATTCGCCGTAGCTCATCCTCAGGCAGGCGCTTTCGGTAGCCGCATTCATGCCTGTTTTGAAACCGAGCCACCCCAGCAGATATCAGAGAACATTGCGCCGTTTCTAGCCATTGTCAATCGAGGTGAAGATCCGCATCAGTATCGTGTCAGTCAAAGAGTCCTACCTCCCGGAGCGGGCTTAGCCGTTCGCAAACAGGCCTGGGTTGAGTCTGTGCCCGACAATCTGTTTCTAAACTATTTGGGGCAGTACTCCAGCGCCAATACGGCTAGCGAGGATTTAGAAGTCTTAATTCATATTCAAAAGGTGGGCTGGGAGATTTGGCACAATCCTGACATGGTAGTCTACCACCAGATTTCTCAAGAGCGCCTGCAAGAGCAAAATGTGCTCATGCTGTTGAGACGTATTGGCCTCAGCCGCTTTTATGTACGAATGCTGCGGTATCCCCTCTGGCAGCGTCCCTTCTTGGGGCTGCTGCATTTCTTGTTAGACATAGCCAAACTCTTAGTCCACTATTTGACTTTGCCTTTTGATCAACAGCGATCGCATTTCGAGCGTCTCTGTCAGAGGGAATACCTCTTGACTAGCTTGCTCAGCCCCTTCTTCCTAGTCAAGAAATATCAGTCTGAGCGCAGAGTTCGTCAGAATCGAAAAAGAAACGCACCCAACTACGAATTCTGGCTGAGCAAAATATCGCGCGCCTTTGAAGATCAGCTATTTTGTTTATTTCTGCAGCAAATAGAGCCCGTCAGCAATTCTCAACCGGAACTCAAGCTAGCAGAAGTTCTGCTGAGATTACAGTTTGATGAAAATAACTCAGGCACTGTCTCAGCAACTGACTTTATGCCGACTGCCGTATCCTTCAGCTTGACTAAAGTAATCGATCGCTGGGTAATCGAAGAATTTGCTCGCTGGCTGGCAGCTTTGAAGCTAACGCCATCAGACAGACATTATCAGGTTGTGCCGACCCTCTATCTGATCAATCTTTCAGCAGCCTCTATTGAGGATGAACAATTTTCCAATTTTTTAGCTAGTTTACTTGAATATTATCCCTATTTAGCTAATCGGGTTTGCTTTGAACTGCCTGAATCGGCCCTACTAGCCAACTTAGATCAGGCGGTTCGATTTATTCAAGCAGTTCAGGCCCTAAATTTTGCGGTTGCAGTTGACAATGCCAGCGATTTTCTGCAACTTAAAAAACTTACTCAGCGTGTCTCAATAGACTACCTAAAAGTTGATACAGCTCATTTAGAATCGGCTTACCCAGACCTGCTAGCACTGAGCTATCAGAAAGCCCATCCGCAAATCATTGCTATGCGTTTAGAAAATACTGCTTCAACAGATAAAATTCGGGATTTAGGTATTCTATTGAGACACGCTGAGTAAGTTTTTTA
>JAAHIC010000858.1 GCA_010671965.1 Leptolyngbya sp. SIO4C5 | reverse complement strand
ACCGTGGGCGACGTGGCCTTCGAGGAGGCCAAGAAGGTCGCGGGGTTCATCAGCCCCGTGCCCGGGGGCGTGGGGCCGATGACCGTGGCGATGCTGCTGCGCAATGTGGTGGCGGCGGCCGACACCTCACCATCAGTCGTCCGGATGGTAAGGTGTCCTACCAAAACTCCTTTGCCACCAATCTCACCTTGAGTCATGACACGGTAGCAGAGATCGTTCTAGCAGGACGGACACGGTGGAAGGTGGAGAACGAGAATAACAATACCCTCAAAACTAAGGGCTATCATCTAGAACACAATTTTGGGCATGGAAAGCAGCACCTCTCCTCGTTGCTGGCAACGTTGAACATCTTGTCTCTGCTATTCCATACGTTGCTGGAGTTGCTCGACTCTAAGTACAAGTTGCTGCGCTCACATTTGCCCACCCGCAAGACCTTCTTTGATGATTTGCGAGCGTTGACCCGCTATCTGTATTTTGACAGATGGGATCATCTCCTCACCTTCATGCTCAAAGCTCTAGAGCTAGATATCCCTCCAAACACCAGTTGAATTTTCATACTGAGAATTGCTGCTATAAATGGCCCTGCCAGAAACCACCGCATACGCCTGAAACGACTGGGGAACCCATTCATCTAAGCTCTGTGAAAACAGCCCAATTTCCCCGACCGACGGTAAGCGATCGCTCTCAGGCAAGCGGCCCCGATAGGTAGACGTCATCCGGCTGAGAATGTAGTGAATTTCATCCCCATAGGGCACATTGCCCTCCTGAGCGATCACCGCCTCGACCCGGGGAATGCCCGCGATCGCCTGCTGAATCTCAACTGCCTGCTCTGCCAAAGACGGATCAATCCCGATCCGCAGGGTTAGATCGGGCGGAATTGTGCGAGCTGCTTCGCGCAGCCGTGTTCCAGCCGGCAGCGAGCGCGGCAGCGCCACCACACCCCTCAGTCCCTCCCGCGATATCAGCTCCAGCGCCTCCTCACCGTCTTCACCTCCCCCACCTGAACGCAAGCTCGCCCCCGGCGCAAACGTCACCAAACTCTCATGGTGAATTCCCCCCAGCCAAACCCTGGCGCGATCGCCCTCAACCGCAGTAATCACCGCCTCCGCCGGGGGCACCTGCTCCGCCTGTGACACGAAGTAGGTTTCTGTCGGCGCGTCAGCTTGATTTGGACTCGCCTCTAACAGTGGCACCTGCCCCGAGAGATCTTTCATATCGCGGCTGATATGAGCCACCGTACTGAAAGCGCTATCGGTCTGCTGCCAGAGATACTGCGTCAGCAAAAACGTAAACGCCCCAGCATAAAAGCCATCAAAACCCACATCTAGTGCCTCCTGGTGCTTCTGAGCAGCAGCAATCACAACGCCCTTGGCAACGCCGGTATCTCGGAGCTGCTGAAAGCGATCGCGGTCAATCCGCAGATCTCGTAGCCACCGCGACTGATACTCCAGCTCTGCTGGCCCAGGCCGATACAGTGTGCCATCCCACACAGAACGTATTCGAGCATTTCCTCGCGTGCCACCGCCGGCATAGCAGCTATCCAATACCACGGTTACATTTTCAGTTTGCAGCCGCTTCATCAGCAAAAACAGGGTACGGCCCATAATTATGATTGACGCCCGCTTCATCAAAGACAGCATCAGCGGGCACGAAAGCGCTGTTAAAGTCATCATCATGACGCGGGCGCGGATCCAGCACCCGTGAACCATGACCTGAAAAGTGAAATACCACCACATCGTTAGGTCTTGCCTGCGCGATGAGATGCTCTTCAAAAGCACGAATAATGTTGGCGCGACTAGGCGGGTCAGCGGTCTCATCCGAAAGGACACAAATATCATCAGGGCTGAACCGAAAACGACTGATCAGCAGCTCTCGCTGCAGGTCCAGGTCAGTGAGACAGCCTTGCAGGCTCGTATAGCGACCTACGCTGGGATAATCATTGATGCCAACCAGCAGAGCTAGCTTACGCGGTGTCTCATGAGCTAAAACCCGACCATAGCGAGTGGCTTGCTGCGGCAGCGCTAACTGACTCAAGCCAGTCACCGCTAAAGCACCTCCGGCAGCTTGCAGAAAACGGCGACGGCTTGTTGGCATAGCGCAGTCAGAGGCTGTATGAAAAGTGAGAGAGGGTAGCCATCGCTACGCCAACCGCCTGACCATCAGGCGAATCATCGAGATGTAGACCATCGCTTCAGAAGAAGCCGGCAGTCGCTCATAGTCTTTGCTCAAG
>JAAHIC010000857.1 GCA_010671965.1 Leptolyngbya sp. SIO4C5 | reverse complement strand
GAGTTTGGGGCGATAAAAATCCGCCGCGCCTATGGCGAGTTCTGGCAAAAGAATCGGGCCTAATTGATTGGGGCGTAACGCTGCCTGAAGAAACAGTAGGCCGAGGACTAAGCAGTCTTAGCTCAATGAAGGTGAGATTGTAGGCGGTGAATCGGCACCGGGACTGATTGGCTCGGAAACGCTGACGCGGCTGCTGAGAGAGCTGCGTCAGGACGAAGACGTGAAAGCGATCGTCTTGCGGATCAACAGCCCTGGCGGCGGAGCGACAGCGTCTGAGTTAATTACCCGCGAGGTGGAGCTAGCCGGTGAAGTTAAGCCACTGATGGTATCAATGGGAGATTTAGCTGCCTCTGGTGGCTACATGATGGCGGCTCCGGGGGATAAAATTTTTGCTACCCCCACTACGATTACGGGGTCGATTGGCGTGTTTGGCCTGCTGCTTAATCTTAAAGAGATCGCCAATGAAAATGGCATTACCTGGGACGTGGTGAAAACGGCTGAGTTTGCTGATATTGGCACCATTGCTCGGCCTCAGTCTCCTCAGGAGTTGGCTTTGCAGCAGGATATTGTCAACACGCTCTACAGCCGATTTTTGACTATTGTGTCTGAGTCCCGTGATATGACTACGGCTGAAGTCGATCAGGTAGCTCAGGGGCGAGTTTGGTCAGGCACCGACGCCGCTGCCGTGGGGCTAGTGGACGAAATTGGCGGGCTAGACGATGCGATCGCTGCTGCCGCTAGCGCTGCCGAACTGGAAGACTGGATCGTCGAGGAATATCCGCAGCCCCGCACTTTGGAAGAACAAATTTTTGAAAGTCTGTTTGGCCGGATTATCTCTCGCTTGCCGGCGGCTCAAGATCCGCTTACGCAAGAGGTCTATGCCCTACGCGATCGCCTGCGTACTCTCGGTCTGCTAGGAGATCCGCGCGGCTTCTATACGCGAATCCCTTTTACCACAACGATCAAATAGCTGGGGTCAACTTGTTTCAGGCCGCAAAGCGATCGCTCGCTTCAACTAGCGCGTGTACAATACCGGGTTCTGTGGCCGAATGCCCCGCATCGGGCACCACGATGAACGTCGCTTCCGGCCAAGCCTGGTGTAGTTCCCAGGCTGAAATCATGGGGCAAACAATATCATAGCGGCCCTGAACGATGACGGCAGGAATGTGGCGAATGCGAGCGACATTTTGCAGGAGCTGGTCGGCAGGTTCAAAAAAGCCGCCGTTGATGAAGTAGTGACACTCAATGCGAGCAAAGGCTGTGGCAAAATCTGACTCTTCAAAGCGATCGATTAGATGAGCGTCAGGGATGAGCTTGCTGGTGCTGGCTTCCCATACCGACCAAGCCTTGGCGGCCTGCTGACAAACTTTGGCATCGGCGCTGGTGAGCCGTCGGTAATAAGCGCTCAGCAAATCGCCGCGTTCTGCTGCCGGAATAGGAGCTAAATAGTGCTGCCAAGCATCTGGGAACAGATAGCTAGCTCCTTCCTGATAGAACCAGCGGATTTCTTGAGGCCGTAGCATAAAAATGCCGCGTAAAATCAAGCCGCTGCAGCGATCGGGATGGGTTTGGCTATAGGCCAGCGCTAGAGTGCTGCCCCAACTGCCGCCGAAGACAACCCACTGGTCTATGCCCAAGTGCGATCGCAGCGCTTCAATATCTGAGACTAGATGCCAGGTGGTATTTTCTTCTAGCTCGGCGTGGGGCGTACTCTGACCGCAGCCGCGCTGATCAAACAGGACAATACGCCAGCGCTGCGGATCGAAAAACTGGCGATAGAGCGGCTGCGTGCCGCCACCGGGACCACCGTGTAGAAAGACGACGGGCTTGCCTTTAGGATTACCCGCTTCTTCAAAATAAAGGGTATGGCGCTGAGAAACGGCCAGCTTCCCCTGATGGAAAGGCTCAATGGGTGGATAGAGCGATCGCATAGCCTAGCTATTCTCCGGTCGGCTTCGCTATTTTCACCATATCAGCGATCGCCTGCAAGCTACAGGCTGGGGAGGAAGCTAGGCTGCTGACTTTACCACAATCCACCTGCCGGTTTTGGGGTCACGGTAGGTAACGAATGGATTTGCCTTGAGTGGCTTCTGAGAAATACTGGGCATGACAATCAACTTCAAAGGCTTAAGCCCCTACTTTAAAGGTTCTATGAAGCTATGGAGGCGATCGCGAAGACAATCACCTCCATAGCTTCATAGAACCTTTAAAGTAGGGGCTTAAGCCTTTGAA
>JAAHIC010000856.1 GCA_010671965.1 Leptolyngbya sp. SIO4C5 | reverse complement strand
TACCGCCGTCTGTAGACCTAGCAAATTTAGATGATTTCCGCGATCGCCTAGAAGCGGCTTTTCAGGAGCCAGAGGAAACCAATAGCGAGTCAGAGGCTTTAGATGAGCCGGTAGCAGGTGACGAGATAGCGGGCGATCGCCCAGCAGAATTTTCTCCTAATTCAGTACCGGAGCCTGACGAAGCGAAGTCGGAATCAGAACCTATCAAAGCTGAACCAGCAGAGTCAGCCTCACCAGCCGTTGACGATACGGCAGGTTCGCAGCCAGAACCAGAGCAGCCCCAGACAGAAACTACGAAAACAGCGCCAGACCAGCGTGACTCAGCCGTTCTTGAGGCCAAGGTTGAGCAGGTCAAGGCAGTTGTCAGTCAGGGCAAGGGGTTACACTTCCAGGTTGATCCAGAGTTCGACGCTGAAGCAGAAGGTTTATACACCAGCCTGACTGAGGGTGAGGCAGGCAGAAACAACTATGAGCTATTTCTGCCAGATGACATTCGCATCGAGGGCGATCTCGTACAGGTGCAAGTCGGCTATGACGTATCTGGAGAAGGCGATTCCCCTCAGGATGTGTGGGTGAATGTGCCAGATTTTGCCGAGCAAGCCGATAGAGCGCTGCAAGGGCAGGAGCCAGAACTTAGCGTCAGCGGTTACAGAGATGAACTGGAAGCATTGACAGAGAGCAGCCCACAAGAGGATGCACAGCCTATGCGCTCTCCGGACGAGCCAAAACCAGTACAACCGGAACCCGAAGCAGCAGCGCCGCCAGAGTCAGAAGAAACTCCTCGTATCGGTGGGTGGAAGCAGCAGCGGGGTAAGGCTGAGAAACAGGTCGGTAAGTTTCTCGAAGAAGCTGGCCTTTCTGAGGCAGTGATGGCTGATGAAGAGTTTTATCTCAAGGTCGAGAATGAGCCATACATCCCGCTGAACATTGAGCGCCATGATGACCAGCTCATGCTGTATCACACGCTGGTTGAGAATGGGGATGCTTTCATTGATTCAGAGATGGTCTTCAACCTGTCAGATGAGGGCAGCTTGAGCTTAGCTGAGACTGCTGTAGGCGGGCCTTTTGGTGAGGTGCGAAACCGGGATCGCTCGTTTGCAGGCATCTTTGCTCAGAACATTAGGGAGCAGGGCTTTGCAGCAGCGGCTAGGGCCATGCAGCAGCCGGAGTCAGAGGTAGAAACCGTCCAGCCAGAAACCGAAGTAATAGCTGAGGTGGCTGCCTTTGAACCAGAGCTGGAGCCGCCAGATCCAGAGGCAGAAGTCGTTGCTGCACCAGAACAGACTACTTCAGAGACTACGAGTCAAGAACCAACTGAGCCGGAGCCACAGCCGGGAGAGGCCAGTGAACTGGTTACTGAAGCTGAAGCCTTTGACTATCAGCAAACGCTGGCGCAACTGCGCTCCGATGCCCAAGCTCTGCCAGAGGCCCAGCGTGAAAACCTGATGAGCGCGATCGCCGCTGTTGAGCAGGAGATGAGTCAGCCAACCGGGGCCAAAGCTGAGTCAGTCGAAGAAGGAGTCCCGGCCAGTGAGTTTGTCCAGGAAGCGATCGCCAGTGCTGATGGGCTGCTGGATGAGGAGATGGCTGAGCTGCTGGATGACTCGGAAGCGGTGACAGTCGAGGAACTGCGTGACTGGTATAAGTCAGCGAGAGCCTTGGGCCGCTCTGAAGAGGATTTAGATCAGATTACGCAGCTTGGTAAAGCTGTCAAAACCGGAGAAGTGAGCGGCTTGAATCAGACAGCAGCCAAACAGATGCGAAGCGACCTCGCTGAATTTGACGCTCAGGCCGGGCTGGACCAGGGTATTGCGGCTAATGCGCGGCGTTTTGTTCAGTCTGCCTTACAGGTGGGCTTAGCTCATCAAGACCAGGAGGGCACTCTTCAAGCTGATGGCAGAATCTATCAGGTCAAGCAGAAAGACAGCCTAATTAGCGTCACCAACAAACGAACCGGCAGTGGTGTGGTTGCTGATGGCAACGAAATTCTCAAGGTGTCAGATCTAACTGAAGGCGATCGCCGCCGCTGGATGAAGTTGGGGGCCAAGTCACCGCAAGAATTGAGGGGACAACCGCCTCAAGCGCCATCAAGAAACCGAGAACAAGATAAAGGTATGGAGCTGGGATAGTGATTGATGAACGATAAAACTTTTCTGCTGGCATTAGTCGTGATTGCGGTAGTTTATGCAACATTACCGCTGCTTTTACCTGTAAGCGAAAATCATTCTTTTACTT
>JAAHIC010000855.1 GCA_010671965.1 Leptolyngbya sp. SIO4C5 | reverse complement strand
TCTGGTTGACTTCAAACAGGGTGAAAGCACCAGCCCACAGCACAATCAGGCCCGCATGGGCCACATGAGCGCCCAGCAGACGCCCAGACAGATTGGCAAGCCTGGCATTTCCAGCCCACCAAGGCTCGTTATTGCCAATTTTGCCCGCTTGAGAAATGGTTTTTG
The DNA here is from genome assembly GCA_010671965.1 of Leptolyngbya sp. SIO4C5. Taxonomy (GTDB): domain Bacteria; phylum Cyanobacteriota; class Cyanobacteriia; order Phormidesmidales; family Phormidesmidaceae; genus Sphaerothrix; species Sphaerothrix gracilis. The sequence continues at coordinate 2,072 of JAAHIC010000855.1, read as the reverse complement.
TCATAGGCTCAAGGTTCCTCAAACACAACAAGGCTTATTGACTTTAGATTTCATTAAGCCACCACCTAGAATACTACAAAGCCTCAAATTAATGACATATTTTCTCATTAAGAAGCGTATCAAATGGACTAGCTCTGACTCAGTATTCTGCGCAGATCAAAAATTTCAGTGAGTTAATGGCTTTAGCTAACCGACTAGCCGACCGTCAAAATGCTGATTGCAGCTAGATAGATGACGCCGAAGGCTGCCAAGCCACTGCCCACGTATAACAGTGGCGAAGCAGGTACCGTCTTTTGCCAGTTTGGGCGGTTCCAGCGATCGCGGCCCAACTGATGCCCTAGCTGCATGAGCTGGTCACGGTGCTCTGTATCATAACGGGCTGCGCGGGCAAATGGCAGTTCACCAATTGTCTGCTGCAGCAAGATTCTGCGTCTCTGATAGGGCACTGTATTGCTACCAAATGCCCTGAGATATTCCTCACTGGCGAGGAGTGCATCAATAAACTGGGGTAGGCCTTGGGTAGCCAGCACAATTGACCAGGCGAGGGTTTCCCGTTGACTGTAAACTTGGCGGCCCAATAAGCGCTGCACGCAGAGTTGCACAACCCGGTAATTGCTATTACAGTCATAAATCCAGCGGCGAAAGGTATCTGAAAGTGCTAAGCCTCGAATAAAGTCCCGCACCGTGAGCTGGCCGCTGCGGAGCTGGGATTCTAGAGCTAATTGACGATTACTTGCCGTGATCTGCTGCTCATTAAAAATCTGGCGATAGGCTGCCCAAATCAATGCATCCATTTCCTGACCGCTGGGCAGATCGTCACTGCTGTAGAGTCTAGAGTGTTCTTCATTGGGAACCTCGTAGCTCACTACGCGCTGGTTTTGAGATGTCGGCCCGTAGGCCAGCATCGGAATAGACATCACACAGTCCTCAAAAACTCTACTGCAAACGATTGAGAGATCAAGAGCGATCGCCCATCTACACACACCTCCTCAGCTCAGTTTTTCTTCTTTGCCGCGTTGCTGTTTCAGTTTCAGTAGGCAAAGAAAGTCTTGGAGAAGAAACCCCAAGACTTGATTGCTGAGCCGAGAGATAAATAATGAGATTAAATCTCATTAAATCTAATGAGATTTAATCTCATCAATGCAGACAGTGTCAAACTCAGGGAGTGATTTTTGCTGAAAATGCATTAAATCGAGACATATTGCAATAGAAGGCTAAGTTAGGACATCATAAGATGTCGCCACTCCTCTCTATCTCATGCCTGCTGCCTACAGCCTTGACCTGCGCCAAAAAGTACTTGCCGCTGTCGATCGCGGCGAGCCGAAAAGCCAAGTTAGCAAACTCTTCAACATCAGCCGCAATACCCTCGACCTCTGGCTCAAACGGCGTCAAGCTACCGGCAGCGCTGCCACCAAACAGCCTACTCGCCGCGGCCCAGAACCGATAATTAGTGACCTCAATGCTTTGGTTCTTTCTCACTTTAGGCTCACTTTAGGAGAAGCTTTAGAGTGAAGCAGCGAAACGTGAATGCGAGGAGGAAATTTGGTTCTATTGCAAAAACTCAGGAGTAGTAGATTAGGAGGCTGCCGGGCGTAAGCCGACGACAGATGATTTCATGTTCATGTCTGTCACTGAGTGAGCTCTTGAGCTGCGCAGGCATGAAAGAAAGGGGGCATGAGGGTATCAATTTTGTGTTCGAGTTCAGCGAGTTGCAATCGCAGGGCGATCATTTGATCGATGACGCTGTCAGAGACAGGGCTATGTGTGTTCATAGAGGCAGAGAGGAGTTTTCTTGCCTATCATGCTACGAAACGGCCTATGCCAAGCTCCTAAGAAACAACAACAGCCTCCACTACCAGCGATCGCGTGAATGATAGTTTCCAAGTCAATAACGCGATCGCCCGAGAACTGATACAAAGTAGAGTAAGAGCAGCCAGCAATCGCTTTTGTGGGCTCGACACAGAGTCCGAAGAAGGGATGGCCCCAGGGTTCTGCAGCACACTAAGAATGCTTGTAAGCTCTCCTTGAGCTTAGCGCGATCGCATCCGAAAGGAAGCCGATAGGATAGCACC
>JAAHIC010000854.1 GCA_010671965.1 Leptolyngbya sp. SIO4C5 | reverse complement strand
GCTCAAAACCCGCAATCCGGTTTACTACTATCACGCTCGCTTCTGGTCTAAGCTCTATATTCTCAATTTTGGTATTGGTGTCGCCAGCGGCATTCCTATGGGCTTTCAGTTTGGCACCAACTGGGCCCCCTTTTCGGAAGCCGTTGGTAACTTCTTTGGCAGCATTATTGGCTTTGAATCTTCCTGGGCCTTCATGCTAGAAGCCGCCTTTCTCGGCATCATGGTGTTTGGCTGGGAGCGTGTTAATCCGATCATTCACTTCGTAGCCACTATTCTGGTCGCCTTTGGCGCCAATCTCTCTACCTTTTGGATTTTGACTGCCAACTCGTGGATGCAAACTCCGGCAGGCGGCCAGTTTGTAGACGGCATTTTTATCGTCAGCGACTACTTTCAGGCCATTCTCAACCCGTTCATGGCAGTTAGTGTCGCCCACATGTTTTTGGCAACGCTAGAAACTTCGCTATTTGTCATCGGCGGCATCAGCGCTTGGTACATCATCAATCAGCGTCAGCCCGAATTTTTTACCAAGGCTTTCAAAATCGCGCTTGCCACCGCGATCGCTGTTGCCCCCCTGCAAATCTACGTCGGTCATCTCAGCGGCGAGCAGGTCTATCACCGTCAGCCAACCAAAATGGCAGCGATGGAGGCGCTTTGGGAGACTCAGCCCGCCGGGCATCCTGCTGATTGGAGTTTAGTCGCTCTGCCCAACAAACAGGCTGAGCAAAACGACTGGGAAATCAAAGTGCCCAATGCCCTCGGCTACATCTTGGAGCTGAAGCCCAATTTATCGGAACCGGTTCAGGGACTGAAAGAATTTCCGCCTGAAGATCGTCCCGGCATGATTGGGCTGGTTTACTATTCCTTCCGGGCCATGATTGCCATCGGTTTTTTCCTGGCGGGTCTGATGTTGCTAACGACCCTGCAGTGGCTCCGAGGCCAGCTCTCACCTGAAAATATCACCCAGCAGCGCTGGCTATTACGAGGCTGGATTTTCTCGGCTCCTCTGGGCTATATCGCCGTAGAATCTGGCTGGATTGTGCGCTGTGTAGGTCGTCAGCCGTGGGTCGTGTATGGTCAAATCCGTACGGCTGATGCGGTTTCTAGCCTGCCCCCCAGCGATGTGCTGACTACCCTCATCGGCTTCGCTTCCACCTATACTGTCTTGTTCATTGCCGCGCTTTATTTTGGCAGCCGGATTATTCGTCGTGGCCCTCGCCTAGATTTGCCTATTCCAGGCGTTGAGGAAAAACCCGCTGTGGATACTGAACCCGGTCAATTCACGCCTGATGAACGCCCTGTCGAAGCCCAGCAGTAATCGATTCGCTTATTTATGAATACGCTCAGCTACTTTTTACCCCAAGTCTGGTTTGGCATTCTGGCCCTTTTTCTGTTTCTCTACGTCATGCTTGACGGCTTTGACCTGGGCGTTGGCATTCTTTCGCTCACTTCTTCCTCAGAAGAGCGTCGCGGCATCTTGATGACGAGCCTCAGCAACGTCTGGGATGCCAATGAAACCTGGCTAGTGCTGATGGGAGGCAGCTTATTCGGCGCGTTTCCGCTGGCTTACGGCACTATTCTCAACGCGCTGTATATTCCTATTTTCATCATGCTGTTCGGCATCATCTTTCGAGCCGTTGCCTTTGAGTTTCGGGAACAGTCCAACCGCAAGTTTTTTTGGAATACGGCCTTTGGGGCAGGTAGCTTCGTCGTGGCTGTCGGTCAGGGGTTTGCCCTAGGCGGCGTTCTGGCGGGCATTCCGGTAGATGCGACCGGCCATTTTGTAGGCAGCACTTGGGAATGGTTGAACCTGCCGTCTGTGCTGGTAACGCTGACCCTGATTCAGGGATACGTACTGATTGGCTCTACCTACCTGGTTTGGAAAACCGAAGGGGAACTGCAGCAAACCCACTACCGCACCGCCAAAATAGCCGCTGTCACAACGCTGGTCGGCGCTATCTTGATTACGATTGCAACGCCCATCTTTTACAACTATGCCCGCGATCGCCTGTTTCAGGCACCCCAGGTCTATCTCTTCGCCGCTATCCCCCTGCTGGGAGTTTTACTGATTACGCTGCTGCTGCGCAGCCTTAATCGCCAAGAGGAACGATGGCCCTTTGTTTTGACCATTCTGTTGTTTCTACTGACGTTTGTGGGGCTAGCCTTAGTGGTGTTTCCCTATATTATTCCGACCCAAATCACGATTTATCAGGCCGCAGCCGATCCCAGTGCGCTTGTCTGA
>JAAHIC010000853.1 GCA_010671965.1 Leptolyngbya sp. SIO4C5 | reverse complement strand
TCTATCTCGCCGGAGCAGCCGAGTCTGAAGCCAAGCAAGATCCGGTAGGCGATCGCCTTTCGCGGTTGCTGATCAACACCTATGGCCTGACCGCCCGTGTGCCTAGCGTTGACGGCGAGCCGTTTTATCTGAGAGCAGCGCCCTCCGCCGGTGGCCTCTATCCGGCAGAAATTTACCTAATTTCGCGGGGCACGTCCTTGCTACCGGCAGGACTCTACAACTACCAGGTGCGCTCCCACGGCCTAGTGCGCTTCTGGGATGAACATGTTTGGCAATCGCTGCAAAAAGCCTGTTTTTGGCACCCGGCTTTAGAGCAGACCCACCTAGCAATGATTGTCACTGCCGTCTTTTTCAGATCGGCCTGGCGCTATGAAGACCGGGCCTATCGCCGCATTTTTCTAGATACGGGACATCTGCTAGGCAACCTAGAGCTGGCGGGAGCTCTGACAGACTATCGACCGCATCTGATTGGCGGCTTTGCCGACAGCGCCGTGAACCAGATGCTCTACCTAGATGAGCAAAAGGAGGGCGCGATCGCGGTTATTGCCCTAGCCGATCTGCTGCAGGTAGAGCAAAACCTGCCAGCCGACCATACCACCTTGGCCTCTGACGTGCATCAGGTCTATCCGGCTCTCGCAGCAGGCGAGCTACTCCCCTATCTGCACGCAGTTTCGCAAATTCCAGTGGCCGGTGCATCGAAAGCCGATCCGCAGCCCCGGTTGGCCGAACCCACAGCCCAGCCAGAGCAAAAAGATAAATACAATTTTCCTTTTTGCTTAAAAGCGTCTACGACGACTTCGCCCCTTGACTGGGGCGACTCTCTGCATAAGCTAGAAAATACCATTCTGCGGCGGCGCTCCACCCGGCGCTATAGTGGCCTCGAACTCAAGCTAGCCGACCTCAAATCGCTGCTCCACTTTGCCTATCAGCCACAGGACTATGTTGACCAAGGCTGCGATCGCCAGCCTGACTACTTTGACTTGAGCCTGATTGAAACTTTTGTCGCGGTATCGTCGGTGGTCGGACTAGACGAGGGCTGCTACTATTACGCTCCCCAGGCACAGGAGCTACGCCAAATTCGGTTTAAAAATTTTCGCCGCGAACTGCACTATTTGTGTCTAGGCCAGGATTTAGGCCGCGACGCGGCTGCCGTTCTTTTCCATACGGCTGATTTAAACCAGGCCGTAGCTCGCTATGGCGATCGCGCTTATCGCTACCTGCATATGGATGCAGGCCATTTGGGCCAGAAGCTCAATTTAGCGGCGATCCGTCTCAACCTAGGGGTCAGCGGCATTGCCGGATTCTTTGACGATCAGGTCAACAAAATGCTGGGAATTCCGGATGATGAAGCGGTTCTCTATATCACCACGTTTGGTCAACCGCGACAGCGGCGTTAGACGATACTGCGATTTAGGGAGCTGATCGTCTATCTTGAGACAAGTTAATGGAGTTTTTCGCTTGACTATCCGGCTTGAAGACTATTATCAGCAGGTGCAGGCAGTCATTCTCGCTCGCCAGCACCCCGTCAGCGGCCTACTGCCTGCTAGCACAGCCATTACGGCTCACGGCAACTACACCGATGCCTGGGTGCGCGATAATGTCTACAGCATTTTAGCGGTTTGGGCCTTGGGACTGGCCTACCGCAAAATAGACGAGAACCAAGGGCGCACCTACGAGCTAGAGCAGAGCGTCGTCAAGCTGATGCGCGGCCTGCTGTTTGCCATGATGCAGCAGACCGACAAGGTAGAGCGGTTCAAGGAAACTCAGGCTCCCCTAGATGCCCTACACGCTAAATACGACACCGCGACCGGAGCAACAGTTGTCGGAGATGCTGAATGGGGACACCTGCAGCTAGATGCCACTTCCCTATACCTGCTAATGCTGGCGCAGATGACCGCCTCCGGCCTGCAAATCATTTTTACCCAGGATGAAGTCAACTTCATTCAAAATCTGGTGTACTACATTGGCCGCGCCTATCGCACCCCTGACTACGGCATTTGGGAGCGGGGCAACAAGCTCAACCACGGCAAGCCAGAACTCAACGTTAGCTCTGTGGGCATGGCGAAAGCGGCTTTAGAGGCTATTAATGGGCTGAACCTATTTGGGGTCAAAGGTGGGCAGGCTTCGGTGATTCTTCCATGCCGTAGGGCACCACGGTGTTCAGCCCGTCGTTGCCGCCCGAGAGCTGCACGACCACCAGCACGCGATCCTCGGGCACGCCCGCCAGGCTCGTGTAGTCGGCGGCCTGG
>JAAHIC010000852.1 GCA_010671965.1 Leptolyngbya sp. SIO4C5 | reverse complement strand
CACTTGTCATTCTACAGATGAGCCTGATTGCAGGCACAATCGGCTACTTGTCTAGCCATCATGGGCTGACAACTCAAGGATTGAGCTGGCTTAGTTTTAGTCTAGCCGGACTGATGAGCCTACTGGCCCAATACCAGTATCATCAGGCGCAGACACAGGCTGCTAAAAGCGAACCGCTGACGGCTATACTCAAACAATTTCCGTTAGCCCTTGGCATCACCACCCCGAAGGGTTGCCTGACGCAAGCCAATATCGCTCTCTGTCAGCTCACAGGCTATAGCCAGTCAGATTTATTAGCAAAGTCTTTTACTGAGCTAATTGATCCGCGCGATCGCCCTTATTTTGAAGCAGCCCTGTGGCAGCTATTTCAGCAGCAGCAGAAGCATTTCAGCCTGCAACTGCGCTTAAGAAAAAAGTCAGGCTCAAGTATCTGGATCGCCATTGAGGCTTCACTCATTCATCTACAAGCACAGCCATCATTCTTAGTCTTTTTGCTGCAGGAGACACACCCATACCAGCTACCAGCACAGCCACAGTCAGAGCTAATTTCAGCTGTTAGCCACGAACTAAAAACGCCTTTAACGGCAATTAAAGGCTCTCTAGGACTGCTAGAAACTGGCCTCTATCACCATCAGCCTGAGCAAACTCAGCGCATGTTAGAAATTGCCAACCTAGAGTGCGATCGCCTAATACGCCTGATTAACAATATCTTAGATGTTGAGCGATTACAGGCAGGAACGACATGGCTACAGCCTCAGATCTGCGACGTCAGCGACCTTCTAAATCAGGCTTTTAGGAGCGTGCAACCAATTGCTGCAGAAAAGTCAGTTTTGTTAGATTTGGAGCCGTCAGGACAGCAGGTATGGGCCGATCCAGATGCTGTCCATCAAATTTTGATCAACCTGATTGACAATGCCGTTAAATTTTCAGAGGTCGGCAGTACCATATGGATTACAGCAGCTCTTGATGTCAAAGGGCAGGCTCGCAATCGTTTAGAAAACTCTGAGCCAGGCATTTTGTTTTCTATCCGGGATCAGGGGAAAGGAATTGTTGCTGACAGATTGCAGCTAATTTTTGAGCGGTTTCAATTCGCAGAAACATCAGGCTTTGAGCCGGGCAGAGGTACGGGCTTAGGGCTAGCTATTTGCAAGAGCCTTGTGGAACAACAGGGAGGTCAAATTTGGGCAATTAGTCAGCTGGCTCAGGGCAGTACTTTTTTCTTTACCTTACCGCAGCCTTCTAATCAAGAATCTTATAAGATTTAATTCTGAACTCTAACTTTTTTTGCAGCCAAACTCAGTTTATTGTTTTTCACCTGTCTATTTTTTGAGGAGATTAAAATACTAATACCAGCCACAATAAGTCCGCCCATCATCGTTAAAAATGGTCAGAAAAATTCTAATTGTCGATGATGATGAGCGGATTTGCGAAGTGATTCGGGCCTGTTTAGAAGATTTAGCTGGCTGGCTGACGCTGACGGCTCAGTCGAGCACTGAGGGGTTGTCTCAGGCAAAAATAGAGCAGCCCGATGCTATTTTGCTAGATGTTTCAATGCCAGATATCAGCGGCCTAGAGTTTCTAGCGGCGTTGAAAGCCGAAGCCTCAATCAGCTACATTCCAGTCATTTTACTGACGGCCAAAGGGACCCCTAGCGATCGCAATCGGTTTTCCCAGCTCGATGTCGCCGGGGTGATTTATAAGCCCTTTAATCCTGTTGATCTAAGCCGTCAGGTAGGCCAAATTTTGCGCTGGCCTGAGGGTCGGTGTTAATTGCAGCTTTAGCCTATCAGCGGCGATCGCGCTCTGTCAGGTTTCGCTCAAAACCCAGGGAAAACTCTCGCTGCAAAGAATTTTCTAGTTAGCATAGAATCGTTCAAATTCTTGGCGGTCGCTTGCCGCCGGGTTTTAGCCCCCAGCGATAAAAATTCCCTATGTCTTTTTTATCCGACACGGTTGTACTCTCGCGGATGCAGTTCGCGCTGACAGCCATCTTCCACATGATTTGGCCTGTCCTGACGACTGGGCTAGGTATTTATTTAGTTCTAGTCGAGGCCCTGTGGCTCAAAACCCGCAATCCGGTTTACTACTATCACGCTCGCTTCTGGTCTAAGCTCTATATTCTCAATTTTGGTATTGGTGTCGCCAGCGGCATTCCTATGGGCTTTCAGTTTGGCACCAACTGGGCATATAATTAAGTCAAGCGCTCAGGGAAGCAACCCCGGTCGCGCCCCAATTAACCAATTTTTTGCAAGCCATGAC